>JQCU01000091.1:0-40244 GCA_000761495.1 Acinetobacter idrijaensis | reverse complement strand
CAATCGGTAATCCATTCGCGTCGGTTGCAAGATGTATTTTTGTTGTTCGTCCACCACGTGATTGTCCAATTGCTCTTTCGAAACCATGCCGAGCTCCACTTGCATGTTGATGCACGCGTATGTAACTTCCGTCAATGAATACCCATTCTTGATCCAAGACGCCTCGTAATCTAAAAAAAATTTATCCCACAATCCCTTGCTTGCCCAACGATTAAAGCGATTGTAAGCAGTTTGCCAAGGACAAAATTCTTGGGGAATATCACGCCATGTGGCGCCTGTACGCAGTTTCCATAAGATCGCTTCCATGATATTTCTACTATTCTTTGAACAGTAACAACCGTGTAATCGCATAGTATCTTGAATTTGCTGCCAGATATCATCGGTGAGAAGAGTACGTGCCATTGAAAAAATATAGAAATCAAAATAACTCAAAGGAGGATTTTAAGTATTTAAAACCAATTTTTCAAATGAGGACACGCCCTAGTAGATTTGATAAAAATTAAGATTTGATTTGTCTGACAATTATTAATTGCTTACATTTTTTCACATTGCTTACAAAACAGACTTCCATGCAAAAAGCAAGCCATTTATCTCATACTTTCGCTGCAAAGCCGTTGGACTTTAGGGGTCATTCTGCGTATAATGCCGTGTTAAGTTCAAGCGAGCAGACATAGGAGGGTAGGTTTAAAAAATAGCCTTCCTTTTTTTTCGTCTTCTCGCTTTTTTACAGCCTAAATTTCAGGAGCTTTGGTTTGAGCACCCCAGCAATTTTAGCCCTTGCCGACGGAACTATCTTTAAAGGTACTTCGATTGGCGCATCGGGTAGTACGACTGGTGAAGTCGTTTTCAACACTGCCATGACTGGCTATCAAGAAATTTTGACTGACCCGAGTTATGCACAGCAACTTGTGACACTGACTTACCCACATATCGGTAACACAGGCTGTAATGAAGAAGACGCTGAATCAGGTCGTATTCATAAGGTTTGGGCGAACGGATTGATCATTCGTGACCTGCCTTTACTGCACAGTAACTTCCGTTCAACCCAATCATTAGCTGAATATTTGGTACAACACAATGTTGTGGCAATTGCGGATATCGACACGCGTAAATTGACACGTATCTTACGTGACAAAGGTGCGCAAAATGGCTGTATCCTTGCTGGCGAAAATATCACTGAAGTTGAAGCGCTTGAAAAAGCACGTGCATTTGGTGGTTTAAACGGTTTAGACCTGGCAAAAGAATGTTGCGACCCTGAAGGTTTTGAATGGACTGAAGGCTCTTGGACATTAGGCAAAGGTTTCTCTCAACCAGAAGCTAAATTCCATGTTGTTGCATACGATTACGGTGTCAAAACCAACATCTTACGTATGCTCGCAGACCGCGGTTGTAAACTGACTGTTGTGCCGGCGCAAACTCCTGCTGCTGATGTACTTGCACTGAATCCAGATGGCGTGTTCCTTTCGAACGGTCCTGGTGATCCGGCTGCATGTGACTACGCAATTGAAGCTGTAAAAACAATTGTAGAAACCACTGAAATTCCAGTATTTGGTATCTGCCTGGGTCACCAGATCCTTGCGCTTGCAAGTGGTGCTAAAACCTTAAAAATGCCTCACGGCCACCACGGTGCGAACCATCCTGTACAAAATCTTGATAACGGTACAGTGATGATTACTTCTCAAAACCATGGCTTCGCAGTCGATGAAAGCAATCTGCCTGATGTGTTGCGTGTAACGCATCGCTCACTGTTTGATGGCACCAACCAAGGTATCCATCGTACAGACAAACCTGCGTTCAGCTTCCAGGGTCACCCTGAAGCAAGCCCGGGTCCACATGACTGCGCACCATTGTTCGATCATTTCATCGAACTTATCGAAGCATCTAAGAAGTAATTAAGGAAGCATCATGGCTAAACGTACTGACATTAAAAGCATCTTGATTATTGGTGCTGGTCCGATTGTCATCGGTCAAGCATGTGAGTTTGACTACTCAGGTGCTCAAGCATGTAAAGCCCTTCGTGAAGAAGGTTACCGCGTTATTTTGGTCAACTCGAACCCAGCGACCATCATGACCGACCCAACCATGGCGGATGCAACTTACATTGAGCCAATTACTTGGCAAACTGTTGCAGCAATTATTGAGAAAGAACGCCCAGACGCTGTTCTTCCGACCATGGGTGGTCAAACTGCATTGAACTGTGCCCTTGCCCTCGATGAGCACGGCATTTTAGAAAAATTCAATGTTGAATTAATCGGTGCAACCAAAGAAGCGATTGAAAAAGCTGAAGACCGCAAACTGTTTGACCAGGCAATGCGTAAAATTGGTCTTGAATGTCCAAAAGCTGACGTTGCTGAGTCAATGGAACATGCTTTAGAAATTCAAGCACGTTTCGGCTTCCCAGTGATTATCCGTCCATCATTCACCATGGGTGGTTCTGGTGGCGGTATCGCTTACAACAAAGAAGAATTCATCGAAATTTGTGAACGCGGTTTCGATCTTTCTCCGACTAAACAATTATTGATTGATGAATCTTTAATTGGCTGGAAAGAATACGAGATGGAAGTTGTTCGTGACAAAAACGACAACTGTATCATTGTATGTACCATTGAAAACTTTGATCCAATGGGCGTACACACTGGTGACTCAATCACTGTTGCCCCTGCTCAAACGCTTACAGATAAAGAATTCCAGTTACTACGTAACGCTTCTCTAGCAGTTCTTCGTGAAATTGGTGTTGAAACAGGTGGTTCTAACGTACAGTTCGGTATTTGTCCAAATACTGGTCGTATGGTCGTGATCGAGATGAACCCACGTGTATCACGTTCATCTGCACTTGCTTCTAAAGCAACTGGTTTCCCGATTGCAAAAATCGCAGCGAAACTGGCTGTAGGTTATACCCTTGATGAGTTGAAAAATGACATTACTGGCGGTACAACGCCTGCATCGTTCGAACCTGCAATCGACTACGTTGTAACCAAGATTCCTCGTTTCAACTTCGAAAAATTCCCACAAGCTGATGCGACACTGACGACTCAGATGAAATCTGTCGGTGAAGTGATGGCGATTGGCCGTAACTTCCAGGAATCTGTACAAAAAGCCCTTCGTGGTCTTGAAGTGGGCGCTTCTGGTTTTGACGAAAAGGTTGAAGTGGGTGCTGAAGGCGCGCGCGACAAAATCTTGCAAGAACTTAAAGTGCCAGGTCCAGAGCGTATCTGGTACGTGGGCGATGCATTCCGTCACGGCTTTACTTTAGACGAAGTATTCGCTGCAACGAACATTGACCGCTGGTTCTTGATTCAAATCGAAGACATCATCAAAACTGAAAACCAAATCAAAACTTTAGGTTTTGGCGACTTGAATGCGGACAACATCCGTGGATTCAAACGTAAAGGTTTATCAGATCTTCGCATTGCAGACTTGATGGGTATTTCACAAAAGCAATTCCGTAAACATCGTTGGAACCTGGGCGTAACTCCAGTTTACAAACGTGTCGATACATGTGCTGCAGAATTCGAATCTGATACAGCTTACATGTACTCAACTTACGATGAAGAATGTGAAGCAAATCCATCGAACAAAGACAAGATCATGGTGATCGGCGGTGGCCCTAACCGTATTGGCCAAGGGATCGAGTTCGATTACTGCTGTGTACACGCAGCGCTTGCTATGCGTGAAGATGGTTACGAAACCATCATGGTAAACTGTAACCCTGAAACTGTTTCTACGGATTACGACACTTCAGATCGTTTGTACTTCGAACCGATCACTTTAGAAGACGTTTTAGAAATCGTACGTATCGAGAAGCCTAAAGGCATTATCGTTCAGTACGGTGGTCAAACACCTTTGAAATTGGCGCGTGCTTTAGAAGAAGCCGGTGCGCCAATCATTGGTACATCACCTGACGCGATTGACCGTGCAGAAGACCGTGAACGTTTCCAGCAAATGATTCAACGTCTGCAACTTCGTCAACCAAACAACAGCATTGTAAAATCTGCTGAAGAAGGTATGGCTGAAGCGTCTAAAGTAGGCTATCCATTAGTGGTACGTCCTTCTTACGTGCTTGGTGGTCGTGCGATGGAAATCGTGTACAACGATGAAGAACTCAAACGCTACTTACGTGATGCGGTTCAAGCATCAAACGAAGCACCTGTTCTGCTTGACCGTTTCTTAGATGATGCGATCGAAGTTGACGTGGACTGCGTATCTGACGGTAAAGACGTGGTGATCGGCGGTATCATGCAGCACATTGAGCAAGCGGGTATTCACTCAGGCGACTCGGCATGTTCGATTCCTCCTTACTCTCTATCTAAAGAGATTCAGGACGAAATGCGCCGTCAAACCGTGGCTATGGCAAAAGAACTTGGCGTAATCGGTTTGATGAACGTTCAGTTTGCTGTAAAAGGTGAAGACGTTTACATCCTGGAAGTGAACCCACGTGCATCACGTACTGTGCCATTCGTTTCTAAATGTATCGGCGAATCTTTAGCGAAAGTTGCTGCACGTTGTATGGCGGGTCAATCTCTAGAATCTCAAGGATTCACCTCAGAGATTATTCCTGAGCACTTCTCTGTCAAAGAAGCCGTGTTCCCATTCAACAAGTTCCCTGGTGTTGACCCGATCCTTGGCCCTGAGATGAAATCGACTGGCGAAGTGATGGGCGTTGGTAAAACATTTGGTGAAGCGTTCTATAAAGCTGTTTTAGGTGCAAACGAGCGTTTACCAGGTCTTCCAACTGAAGGCGAAGTGAAACACGCATTTATCTCTGTACGTGACTCAGATAAACCACGTGCAGCGGGTATCGCAAAACAATTGATTGACCTAGGCTTCAAGATTCTTGCAACTGATGGTACATTTAAAGTGATTAGCGATGCTGGTCTGGAATGTGAACGTGTCAATAAAGTGACTGAAGGTCGTCCTAACATCGTGGACCGTATTAAGAACGGCGAAATCCACCTTGTGATTAACACGACTGAAGGCAAAAAGGCACAAGAAGACTCATTCTCGATCCGTCGTTCAGCCCTTCAAGGTAAAGTGTATAACACAACTACATTGAATGGTGCAGATGCAGTATGCCAAGCTTTAGCAATTAAATTGCCGATGGATGTATATCGTTTGCAAGACCTAACTAAAGGTTAATTCACTTCCAAGAAGTCCCGCCACCTTCTTGGTGGCGGGCTTTTTTTTATTTATAGATTCTATATCTTTCAACTGACTTTTGAGGGACAACATGCAACGTTATCCTATGACACCTGAAGGCAAAATTGCCTTAGAGAAAGAATTACACCAACTGAAAACAGTGGATCGTCCACGTATCACAGCTTCAATTGCAGAAGCGCGTGAACACGGCGACTTAAAAGAAAATGCAGAATACCATGCAGCACGTGAACAGCAAGGCTTCTGCGAAGGTCGTATTCAGGACATCGAAGGCAAACTGGGTGCAGCTCAGGTGATCGACGTAAAAGAACTTGAACAGAATGGTCGTGTGGTTTTTGGTGTAACGGTCACGATTGAAAATCTGGATACTGAAGAACAGAAAACCTATAAAATTGTAGGTGATGACGAAGCAGACTTTAAGATTAACAAGATCTCTGTGAACTCGCCAATTGCACGTGGTCTTTTAGGTAAAAACGAAGGCGACGATGTGAAAATTAATACACCAAACGGTGAAGTTGAATACGAAATTGTGAAAGTTGAATATCTTTAAAATTTAAAGCTGTTTAATTTAAAGCCCCTCGATTGAGGGGTTTTTTACCTTTATCTGCTTCCTACAAACGAATTAGCTCTGGGCTTCTTTTAAAAACCCCGATGCAAATAAATTAAATGCATGTAAAGCCTCAGGCAGTACCTGCTCAGGATGTTCGCTAGAAGCCACCCAGAGTGCTGCATTCATTGCAGCACCATTTAAAAATACCGCGGCAGCTTCCGGATCGACTGCTTTAATCCGGTCTGATACCAATAATTGCTCAACACATTCACGCGTGGACTGCAAACATCTGTTTTGACTTGGCCAGTGTGCAGGATCACCCAATACCGCAGGCCCATCGCGCAATACAATGCGCTGGAATTCAGAGTTTAAGGCATTTTGAATATAGGTCTGCCCTTCAAGCAACAATCCTTCCCACAGATCATCAGGCTGCTCCAGATGCTGCTGGGCAGATGAAGCCATTTCCGAATCGATCTGGTCGACCACTGCAGCAAATAAGCCTTTTTTATCACCAAAATGATGATACAGCGCACCACGAGTCAGCCCTGCTTCTGCCGTGAGCTTATCCATTGAAGTGCCAGCATAACCATATTCCGCAAACGCACGGCGTGCCACTTCTATCAGTTTCTTGCGGGTTTCCGCCATCTTTTGTTCACGAACAGACATGAATTACTTTACCTTATCATCATAAAAATTTTAATTGACATACGGACCGTATGTCAATTATGTTTACATACGAAGCGTATGTGAAAGTCAAGTTGCTTTCACTCACTGATAAATTAGATATTGAATGAGAATAGACATGACTAGAACTGCGATATTTCCCCAAGACCGCCATGCCCTGTATGAACAGCATGGTTATTCTGCTGCGATCAAATCGGAAGACTTACTTTTTGTTTCTGGTCAGGTCGGTAGCCGTGAGGATGGTTCACCTGAACCAGATTTCGAGAAACAGGTAGAACGGGCTTTTGAAACTCTAGCTGCGACATTGGCAGCAGCTGGTTGTAGCTTCGATGATATTGTCGATGTCACCACATTTCACACTGACCCAGAGCAGCAATTTGAAAGCATTATAAAAGTTAAACAACAAGTGTTTAAGCAAAAGCCTTATCCTAATTGGACAGCTGTTGGCGTGACTTGGCTGGCAGGTTTTGATTTTGAGATTAAAGTGATTGCCCGTATTCCTACAGCGTCTACACCAGTCTAATCATTTGCGTTATTCGCACTCGCTTGAGTATCTTTTAGAGATTATTCAGCAAGTTTAAACGCCGATTAGGTATAATTTCTTATTCACTATTTTTTTGTATCTTCCTTATGGCTGAAAAGTTAATTAATTCTCCTGTGAATCATTGGTGTGAATTTGAGTTCATCTCAAAAACGGTGAAGAATCCCAACATTCATATCAAAGGGAATTATTCTTATTATTCAGCCTATTGGGATCAGGGCTTTGAGCGCTGTGTGGTGCGTTATTTACATGACAAGCCATCTACGCCTGATAAGCCGATTGACCAGCTCTATATCGGCAATTTTGTCTGTTTTGGTGCTGAATGCGTAATTATGATGGGAGGTAACCAGTTACACCGTACCGATTGGATTTCAGCGTTTCCGTTCGATACACGCAGTTTTGTGCCTGCTGGTGATACAGTGATTGGTGATGGTTGCTGGATTGGTTCTCGTGCCATGATTATGCAAGGTGTAAAGCTGGGTGAAGGTGCTGTGGTGGCAACAGGTGCAGTAGTCGCTAAAGACGTACCGCCTTATGCTGTAGTTGGTGGTGTACCTGCAAAAATTATTAAATACCGTTTTCCACAAGAAGATATAGAAAAAGTACTCTCTCTAAAAATCTATGATATAGATGAAAAGCAGTTTTTAAAAATGCGCGAGCAGTTGCAGACGGATGATGTGGAAAAATTAGTTAAATATTTTCATCAATTATAGATTAAAGCCCTTTATGTATGTATGACTGCCAATCTTTAATAAAATTACTTGAATGATCCAGTTCAGAAATTGATACCTCTTTCAACACACTAATTAATTGATATTCAGGATCACTACTCTTCTTAGCACTTTCATATGCCGCAAGAAGCTTATCAATAAATGTATCTGTAATCTCCAAGTCCTTCTCTAAAATCAATCTAAACCACTCTGATTCTCCAATATCACTAATTCCATTAGAACCCCATGTACTCAAATTATGTCTTTGCATAAAGAGGCGTTTATCAGTACATAAATATTCATTTATTTTTTTGACGACTGAATTGATAAAAATATGATAATTTGCATAAGATTCCTGCCCCATTATCAAACTAAGTAAAATTAAATTTTTCTTTTGATGTGATGTTCGTAACAAAGCATATTTATTCAGCTTTTTTATTAACTCTCTACTATTAAACTTGCTATCTAACTGCAACCCTAATGCCCAATAAAATAATTCACTTCTGTCATTAAGTGAATTCAACTCACCAATTCTAAATAATTGATATTTTATTACTTCTTCAAAATCATAAAGATCACTCTCGCTAGACATATGAACAGTAAAATCTACAAATTTTTCAAGATAATCACCATTCATTTCAGAATCATAACCATAAAATTTTTTGACTGATTGCAGTAATTGGGGCTTATTCATAACTAAAACAAATACAATTTTCGGGATATCAAAAAAATGTTTAATCCGCTCAATTAAACGAATCGCAAAGTCGGGTCGGCAACGATCTAGCTCATCAATAATAAAAACTAAAGGTTTTTCTAATTGAGCAGCAAGTTCAGTGAGTTCTTTTTTAAAATCTTGGATCGTTTGTTTTTCAATATGGTGATTTTCTATTTTCTTTTCGATTTGTTCTTTTACCTTAGATGCTATTTCATCACTAGCAGTATCGAAAACATCTTGCCCTTGTTTATAGACTTCCTGTATAGCTTCACCTGCACCACCTAGACCAATCCAATGCATACCTGCTTTGGCAGCGATCATAGGAATAACAGCAGCTAAAGAAATTAACACTGAGGCAGTCTTTGAATTAAAATCATTAATCTCTTCAATACCAATTTCATCAGAATCTTTAAAAGCTTGGCTAATTTCAGCTGCAATTGTTAGAAAAGGATCATCTAAATAATCATTTGCAAACGCATCCAAATAAATAACGTTATGTTTCGTATCATCTAAATGCTTTGCCCAATGCCTTACAAACCATGTTTTTCCTTCACCCCAACGAGCATCCAAAGCTAAAACAGCACCACATTGTAGACGATCAACATAGTTAGTCAGTTGTTCACCCAAGCGACGTCGATCCCAGAGATCACCTTCCCAAGCTGTTTGAATATTCTCAAAATTATCTTTCTGCCAATTTATTTGATCTATAGTCATTTTATTAAATTTCATTCGTTTACAATTCATTCATTATATTCATTTTAATTTTTAAAGGCATAAAAAAACCCACTCAATCGGAGCGGGTTTTTTCAGAATATGGTGGCTATGACGAGACTTGAACTTGTGACCCCCGCATTATGAGTGCGGTGCTCTAACCAACTGAGCTACATAGCCTTAAACTGTGCGCGCATTATGGGATTTTCTGTAAATCACGTCAACCCCATATTGTGCTGTTTGATCAAAATTTGTTGAAGTGAGCCGATAAGCCGGGTTCTGTCGTGAACGATCATTCCTCTAGGCGCACAATCACTCATGCGCTCAAGCGACCTACCCGAATCCAGCATGGGCCATGCCTAATGGATTCCTATTTGGTCTTGCTTCCGGTGGGGTTTACCTCGCCATGAACTGTTACCAGCCATGCGGTGCGCTCTTACCGCACCCTTTCACCCTTACCTCCGATTCCGATTGCTCGAAAACATAATGAAGGCGGTCTTCTCTCTGCTGCACTTGCCGTCGGTTTGCACCGCCCAGGCGTTACCTGGCACCTTGCCCTATGAAGCCCGGACTTTCCTCCCCTGCTTCAATCACGGAGATTTCCACAGCAGCGATCGTCTGGCTCACTTCGAGCGGCATAGTATCAAATATCGAGACTAATTGCTTGATGTTTTTTGAGCAGTCAGTTTTTCATACTTGGCTTGCAGCTGTTCCTGCGTTTCGACATGATTCGGATCCAGTGGAATACAATCCACTGGACAGAACAACTGGCACTGCGGTTGATCATGATGTCCGACGCACTCTGTACATAGGTCTGGATGAATCTCATAAATGAGTTCACCCATATAAATGGCCTCATTCGGGCATACAGGTTCACAGACATCACAGTTAATACATTCATCGGTGATATATAAAGACACGCTACCAACCTTGTTGAAGTTTACGCTCGAAGGCCGCAACCACGTTTGGTGGTACAAACTTGGTTACATCACCTCTTAATCGAGCAATTTCACGCACCAAAGTGGATGAAATAAAAGAATATTGCTCTGAAGGGGTTAAAAATACCGCTTCAAAGTGGGAGTCCAGCTGACGGTTCATATTGGCCAGCTGAAATTCGTACTCAAAATCAGACACTGCACGCAAACCACGCAATACAGCAGTCGCCTTTTGCTCACGGAAAAAATTGACCAGCAAACCGTCAAAACCTACAAATTCAACATTGTCCAAATGACTCAATGACTCTTTTGCCAATGCGACACGCTCTTCCAGACTAAATACCGGATTTTTATGATGACCGATGGCAATCGCTACCACAACTTCATCAAACATTCGCGCTGCGCGGGTTACCAAATCAATATGTCCATTGGTAATTGGATCAAAAGTCCCCGGATAAATCACACGAGTTTTAGACATCCATTTGTACTCTGTTTGTTATGTAGAATCTTATTTTAGCAAAAACTTGTTTTTTTGGTGAATAATCCTCATTAATTTAAAAAACTTCACCTTATTTCTAGTTGCGGTACAATAGCAGCACGTTTGGAAGTATCAGATTATGGCGAAAGCATCTATTGTAGTAAAAAAAAATAATGGCGGTACCATTGCACTGAATAAACGTGCCCGCCACGATTATTTTATTGAAGAGAAATTTGAAGCGGGGCTTTCATTAAAAGGCTGGGAAGTCAAATCAATGCGTGCTGGTCGCATGACCATCGTAGAAAGTTATATTACCTTTAAAAATGGTGAAGCGTTCTTGTTTGGTGCACAGGTTCAGCCCTTATTAAGCGCTTCAACCCATGTGGTGCCTGAAGCAACTCGTACCCGCAAGCTGTTGCTGAATCGCCGTGAAATTGAAAAGTTGATGGGTGCAATTAATCAGAAAGGTTATTCCTGCGTTCCATTGGCCTGCTACTGGAAAGGTCCACATGCCAAGCTGGAAATTGCTCTGGTGAAAGGTAAGCAGCTTCATGACAAACGTGCCACCGAAAAAGACCGTGACTGGCAACGTGATAAGGCGCGAATTTTCCATAAATAATGGATTAAAAGTTGAATATAAAAAAACCTCCGCATTTGGAGGTTTTATTATAACTTTAAGCTTTACCGCCCAGTCTTGCCAGAGTCAGGGCAATATATTCCCCAAACCAGAACGCGGTTTTTAAATCGCCTTCAGGTGGAGTCACTTCTACCGGTGCGTTATCTGACTGGGTCATTAAACCCAAAAAGCTCGACATCCGGTTTAGATCAGTCACGGCACGACCTGTCGGCATTAATGGTAAGCCACTCCATAGCATACCGTGCTGCATGGCGAACAGATTGATCTGCTGTAACACTGCCAGCTTATCGCCACTAAGTCCGCCACCATTGGTAAAAGCCGCTGCCAGTTTTCCCTGCCAGGTACGTGCCAACCAGCGCTTGGAAGACTGTTCCATAAATAGCTTCATGGCAGAGGTCAGGCTACCCATATAGGTCGGACAGCCAAATATAATTGCATCGGCGGCATCCAGTACATCCCAGTCTATATGTTCGACATTCATCATATGCACCTGAACACCGGTTTCCCGTGCACCATCGGCAATAAAATTTGCCACTTTAGCCGTGTGTCCATAAGGACTGTGATAAACAATCGCAACAGATTTGGAAGATAGGGACATAACGCTCAAAAGCCAAAAAATTCAGTTAAGTTTAACATTTTCATGTCATAAACACGAATGTCGCCATACGCCCTGTTTTTGGCTCACGGCGATAAGAAAAATATTCATGTGCTTGACGATAAGAACACTGATCCCCACCCAATACGGTATTTATGCCGTGTTGCTGCAAGATATAACGCGCAATCGCATACAGGTCGGCATAATATTTACCTGCCTGTTCACCGGCCTGAAATGCACTGTCCAGTTCAGGATATTTACTACAAAAAGCAGCTTTTACTTCAGCGCCAATTTCAAAACATGGCTGACTAATGGCCGCCCCGAGCCAGGCCCAAGTCGGCGGAGTTTGCATGGCTACAAGGGTATTTTCAATAATCCCACCGGCCAGACCACGCCAGCCGGCATGCAAATTGGCAACTTCCGTACCTTTCGCATTCCCCATTACCACAGGTAAACAGTCTGCAGTCATCATCATCAAGGCATGCGCCTTGCGCTGCGTCACCAGACCATCTCCGACCAGTGCGGTAAATGGCATCTGCTCATTAATGCTATGACAAATGGTGCTATGCGTCTGGGTCATCCAGGTAATTTTATCTACGCCAAAGGCAGCGAAATCCTGCAATAAAGCCATACGATGCTGTTGTACCCGTAGCGCATTATCCTGCACATGCAAGGCCAAGTTAAAACCTGCAAGCTCAGGCTGTGCGGATGGCTGTACTTTCGCATGGTGAACGCGAGTCTGGCCGACATACACACCTTGTGGAAGTCCTGGTACAAATTGCATCTCGATTCCTTGCTTTGACGCGAACTAAATAAAAAGATTAATAGGCTTTGTTTTCGGTACGCAGCACTTCAACCAGATTGGTAAAGTCTTCCGGCCACGGTGCTTCAAAGGTCATTTCTTCTTTGGTACGCGGATGGGTCAGACCGAGTTGTACAGCATGCAAAGCCTGACGCTTGAAGCCACGCAAAGTATCATCTAATAATTGCGATGCACCTGCAGGCATACGGACACGTGGCATATACACCTGATCGCCCACCAAGCCAAAGCCGATATAGCTAAAATGCACACGGATCTGATGGGTACGTCCAGTTTCCAGACGGGCTTGAACACGGGTAAAATGCTGGAAACGCTCTTTGACATTGTAATGCGTCACCGCGTCTTTACCACCTGGAAGTACGGTCATTTTCACACGATCCACCGGATGACGTTTGATGGGTTCATCAATGGTACCGCCAGCAATAATATTGCCGTAAACCACCAAGTCATACAGGCGATATACTGATTTTTTCTCAAGCTGTTTGCTTAAGGCAAATTGTGCTTCCAGATTTTTGGCGACGACTAACAGACCGCTGGTGTCTTTATCGATACGATGTACCAGACCTGCACGCGCCAGTTCAGCCGATTTCGGATAGTGATGCAATAAAGCATTCACCAAGGTGCCAGAACTATTGCCAGCGCCCGGATGTACCACCATACCGACTGGTTTGTTGATGACCATAATGTCATCATCTTCATAGATGATGTCCAGTGGAATATCTTCCGGCAGACTGCGCGTTTGCGCTTCAAGCTCAACATTTAAAGTCAGGGTTTCAAAACCATCACTTTTAAATTTCGGCTTAACCGGTTGACCATTCACCAATAAATTGCCATCTTTAATCCATTGCTTTAATTTTTCTCGAGAAAAATCGCTCCAGACCATTGCGGCAATCTGGTCGATCCGTTGCCCGATATAAGTTTCATCCAGTTGAAATTGCAACGATAAACGTGTTGCAGTTGCTTCTGAAGTATGGTTATCTGCATCCTCAGAATCTTCAAGTAAATTGAAATCAGTATCAGGGATATTAAAATTGGAAGATTGTGCTTGACTCATTTGCTCATTCAGACAAAAGTGGTTTAATAGTGCAATTGTAGCTCATTGCCCGTATTAACAGAGGAATTTTTATGTCGCTACCACATTATAAAATGACAATGCTTGCTGTGACATTAGGCATTGCATCGGCAATGGTAGGCTGTAGCAGTAATCCAAAAAAAGAAGTCGTGGATAAAGGTCCGGAATCTAGCGAACAGGTTTATATTCAAAAAGCACAGAAAGCGCTAGATCGTAATCAATATACCGATGCAGCAAAACAGTTAGAAGCGCTGGAAACTTATTTCCCGACCAGTCAGTATGCCCCTCAGGCGCAGCTTGAACTGTTGTATGTAAAATTCCAGCAAAAAGATTATGAAGGTGCGGTTGCACTGGCAGAGCGTTTTATCCGTCTGAACCCGCAACATCCAAATGTCGATTATGCTTACTATGTACGCGGTGTCGCCAATATGGAACAGAACTATAACGGCCTGCTGCGTTATACCTCACTGAAACAATCGCATCGTGATGTCAGCTACCTGAAAGTAGCTTACCAGAATTTTGTTGATTTCATTCGCCGCTATCCGTCGAGTACCTATGCAGTCGATGCCGCACAGCGTATGCAGTTTATCGGTCAGGAACTGGCTGAGCATGAAATGAATGCAGCACGTTTTAACATCAAGCGTAAGGCGTATCTGGCAGCAGTTGAACGTGGCTTGTGGGTGATTGAGCATTATCCACAAACTCCGCAGATTCCAGAAGCACTGGCAACGGTTGCTTATGGCTATGCTCAGCTAGGTGATAAAGCGACTTCTCAGCAATATGTGGATGTGTTAAAGCTGAATTATCCGAATCTGGTGAAATCAGATGGTACGGTGAATCTGCGTGCAGCGCGTAGCGAAAGCAGTTTCTTTAACCGCGCGACACTGGGTATTTTTGGTAAAGAAGCCAAGACTGTAACCGACACCGATGCACAGTCAGATGCGCCAGAAACTGAAAAGCGCAGCATCACCAACCGTATTTCATTTGGTTTGCTTGATCGTCCTAAAACGGCTGAATAAAGCTGAATAAGTCCGGCAGCATCAGCAAATAAGACAGCGCTTTACAGGTGCATTTTCCTCAAGGGCAAGGTATCATACTTGCCCTTTTGCGTTGTCCGGCCAAGGCTTGAACAAAACGTGCAAAAGGTATACAAAGGAACTTGAAATATTCAATGTTCAGCCAGACTATTTTCATTTTTTCAGTGATTTAGACCTTAAATACCAGCGCGAGAAGCTCAACAGACCATGGCCATTCCTCAACATACGATTGATCAGATTCTCGATCGCACCGATATTGTCGATGTGATTGGTCAATTCGTAAAACTGAAAAAAACGGGCCGTACCTATTCAGGCTGCTGCCCTTTTCATCAGGAAAAATCACCGTCTTTCCACGTCTATCGTGATAAACAGTATTTTCACTGTTTTGGCTGTCAGGCCAACGGTAATGCCATCCGTTTTTTAATGGACATTGGCAGCCGCAATTTTGTCGAAGTGATGAAAGATCTGTCCAGTCAGACCGGCATCGAACTGCCTAAAGACAATACCGATTCCAATAAATTAAAATATAAACGTGAAGCAGCCAAACCTAAAATTGCGCCTGCTCAAGCGGCACCACAAGCTCAGCCGCAACAAAATAACGCCCCAACAGAAAATAATAGTGCTGCATCTACGGCAAGTTTTGACCCATTTGCAGAGTTTCAGACAGCCGAACAGGATTTTTATGGTGACCCTTTTGCTTCTTTTGAGCACCTGCCGATGGCAGAAGTTCAGCAAGACGGTAATCTCTACGATCTGCTGGAAAATATTGCACAGTTCTATGAACGCCAACTCCCAAATAACCCGAGTGCTCAGCAATACTTCAAGCAGCGTGGTCTGACTGCAGAAACCATTGCCTATTGGCGCTTAGGCTATGCGCCCGAAGACTGGCAACATCTGGAAAAAGCCTTTCCTCAGGATATTGAAGGCTTAAAACTTTTAGGTCTGATTCGCACCAGCGACAGTGGCCGTGATTTTGACCTGCTGCGTGAACGAGTCATTTTCCCGATCCGTGATACCAAGGGCCGTGTGGTCGGCTTTGGCGGCCGTGCCCTGAATGACGAGATCAAGCCGAAATACATCAACTCGCCAGATTCTGAAGTCTTCCATAAAAACCAGTTGCTGTACGGCCTCTATGAGGGCCGCAAGCAGAAAGCCCAAGAATGGCTGATGGTCGAAGGCTATATGGATGTAATTGCGCTCCAGCAATATGGCATTCATGGCGCAGTGGCGACTTTAGGCACAGCGAGTAATACCGACCACCTGAATATTCTGTTCAAACAGAGCAACCGGCTGACCATTGCCTTTGATGGGGATGCTGCCGGTCAAAAAGCGGCACGCCGTACTCTGGACATTGCCTTGCCCCTGCTGAATGATGGCCGAGAGCTGAAGTTTTTTGTCTTGCCCGCTGACCATGACCCAGATTCATTGATCCGTCGTGAAGGCATAGAGAATTTCAGACGATTGCTGGATCAGGCGCCGTTGATGTCAGACTTCGTGTTTGCTCACCTGACCCAAAATCAGGACATCACCACACCTGAAGGCAAGAGTCAGGTTATGGGTGAACTAAAAAATCTGACCGAATTACTGCCCAAACACGGCTCCTTCCGTTATCTGCTGCAGCAATTTTTCCGTGAAAAACTGGGCTTTAATCGTAAATGGCAACCTAAGGTCAATACAGATGCATCTTTAAGCTTTAGTACCAAAATTGATGCTGAAGAATATGTGATTGCGATCTTGATGAATCATCCTTATCTGTATATTCATTTTGAACCACTGCGCGCGCTAGTAGCGGAAGATCAGTTGCTGTTTAAGATTTTGAATATTCTGAATGTGATTTTTGATGACTTGCCGGATGATCCTGAACTGTCGATCTATTATGTGCTCGGTGCCTGCGCAGCCCATCATCATGAACTGCAGCATATTCTGCAGCATGCCAATGTCAGCGATTACACCTCATCGCCGGAACAGGCCGATAAGCTCGCGGCTGATTTTTCAACCAAGCTGCAATATCAGTGTTTAAAAAACAAGATTAAATCCAAGAAATTTAACAGTATTGCAGAAATGAAAAACCTGAAAATGCAGATTTATGAGATTGACCGCAAACGCTCAATGACCCTGTTAGAAGATTAATTTTTCAAATTATTGATTCTTTTGAATCCAATGAAGTCACTGCTAGCTCACATTATTATTTATAATTTTCTCAAATAATCAGGCTGGGTTTTATGTTGAAGTACAAATCAGCAAAGAACCAAGCTTCTCATCATGCTGATTAAAACGAATGCCTGGATTTACGACGTTTCGCGACTACATTGCCCAGTTCTTCCTGCAACAGCTCAAAATAGGCAGGATCTTCTGCTTTGGCCGCCTCACGCAGCACAATAGAGGTTGGATGCAACAGTTTTTGAGTTAAGCGATGCGAAAACTCGGCCAGTACAATGTCTGCCTTTTCGCCCTTGGCAATTCGCTGCATTGCCAGTGACAATTCTTCCTGACGTAATGTTTCCCCGTGGTCACGGTAGGCATGAATGGTCGCCCCGGCCTGTTTGACCTTTTGCTGGGTCATCAGTTCTGTAGCCAACTGATTGACCATGATCTCGGCTTCAACAGCCGCTTGACGGCGCTGTGCCAGATTTTCCTCAATCACGCTTTGCAGGTCATCGACCCCATATAGATAAACCCCATCCAAGCTTTCTACTTTGGCATCAATATCACGTGGCACGGCCAGATCTACCAGTAGCATCTGCTGGTAACGACGTTTTTTCAGTGCAGCCTTTACATCGGTAAAATGGATCACTTGATGCAAACTGCCGGTACAACTGGAAATGACATCGGCACGATGCAGATTTTCTGCAAGCTGATCAAAACCTATAATTTCGACCTCAACCCGATGTGCAATTTCCTGTGCCAGGATATCCGCACGCTCGCGGGTACGGTTACAGATAATGATTTTGCCCACCCCCATCTCTGCAAGGTGTTTGGCCACCAGACTGTTCATCTCCCCGGCTGCCACTATCATAATGGTCAGCTTGTCCGGATGACTAAATACTTGCAAGGCCAGTTGCGCCACCGCATAGCCCATTGAGACCGCATGACTGCCGACAGCCGTTTCTGAGCGCACGCGTTTAGCGGCATAAAAGGCATATTCAAAAATTCGGTTCAGGTTTTGCGAAACGGTATGAGAGTCTTTAGCCAATGCCAAGGCGGTTTTGACCTGTCCCAGAATTTGTGGTTCACCCAGCATCAGTGAATCCAGTCCACTGGCGACGCGCATCAGATGCGTCACTGCCTGGGCATTTTCATAACGATAGACATGATGTTGCAGTTGTTTGACATCTACCCCATTTTTCTGGGCGAGCCAGTTTAGCACCATGTCAGCATTGTCAGACATGGCGTAAACTTCGGTCCGGTTACATGTAGACACCACCACCATGTCGTTTAGTTCAGGGTGTTGGCTTTGCTCGGCAAGAATGGCACTTAACTTTTCAGGGTTAAACGCCACTTGTTCGCGCAGTTCTACAGAGGCAGTTTGATGGTTGACACCCAATGCAAAGAAAGACATATCAGGTCATCATTTCACTAAATTTATGCTATTGTGCAACATCGGTGTCATAAAAAGCATTACTTGGATCAATAAAAAATTGCGTCAAACAATTAGCCGTATCAACGGCCCTACAATTAAGCAATATTCTACCACATTCCTACTGGTGGGTAGCATGGCTTCGACTGCGCATCTTTATGCAGCGGAAGCAGTTTACCATGCAAATCAAAATTATGATGCGATAAAACAAAGTATGATGGCTGAGTTTGCCATCGCTGCACATGACATTCCGACCGCTTTGCACAACTATACGGTGCTGGCGATCAAGAGCAATTCCACTTCAGTCAAGCAACGTGCGCTGAATGTCGCACTGGAACATGACGATCTGCAGGCAGCATTGGATATCTCCACGCACTGGGTGGTGCAAGAGCCACAAGATGTCCCCGCTTTATTTTATTTATCACATATTGCCCTGAAAGCGCATGAATATGAGCTGGCCGCTGAGACCTTAGAAAAAATTCTGCAAATTGATGACAGCGCCGATCTGGAAGAAATCCTGGCCGGAATTTCACCGGAAGGCACAGAGGATCGTACTTATCTGATTCAGGCGTTAAGCACTACCAAAGCCAAGGACAATCCGTCTATTCTGGTGCTGGTAGCCGGTCTGGAAGCACAAAATGGTCAGCTCGAACAGGCTCTAAATACAGTTAACCGCGCCTTAAAAAAACGCCCGAATGCGACCGGCTATATTTTGATGAAAGCCAATCTGCTCAATGCACTCGGCGATACTCAGGCAACATTGCAATGGTATGAAAAATCCAGCCGTAAACACCGCAATAATCTGGATGTGCGTCTGGCCGAAGTCAAATATCTGGTCAAGCTGAACGAAGCGACTTTGGCGCTGAAAAAACTGCAAGACATTCTAAAAAAATGGCCGACTGCCGAAGAAGCCCTGTTTATTGCCGGACTGACCAGTATTGATCTGGAAGAATACGAGAAAGCCGAAAAATATCTGGTCGAACTGCGTTATTCTGAGCAGTATCAAAATGAAGCCTATTATTATCTGGCAGTGAATGCAGAACGCAAACAGCATTATGAAACGGCTAAAGCTTATTATCGTCTGGTCGATGGCAGTCTTTACACCGTCTCACGTCGCAACATGATCTCGATTTTCGCCCAGCAGGATAAGCTGCATGATGCGCTGCGTTTCTTAACACAGGAAAGAGTGAATTATCCACAACATGCCAGCTTCCTCTATCTAGCCCAAGCGGATATTTTGACGCGCATGCAGAATAAAAAAGCCGCGATCCGCCTGCTGGAAGAAGCCAGCAAAAACCTGCCCGATGACCCTGAACTGGTTTATTCGCAAGTCCTGTTGCTGGACCCCCATCAGGATCGCGCCAAGCTGGATGAACTACTCAGCACTTTACTTAAAATTGAACCGAACAGTCCGACCTATCTGAATGCCTATGCCTATACCCTGGCGATGCAAAACCGTCGCCTCGAAGAAGCACGCCGCTATGTCGAACAGGCACTAGAATATGCACCAGAACAGGCATCGATTCTGGATACCTATGGTTATATCTGTTATTTACAGAATGACTTCACCACAGCTGCGGATGTGTTATACAAAGCCTATCAATTGAATCCGAATGTGAAGATTGGGGTACGTTATGCACGTTCCTTGTACATGAAAGGTGATCTACAACACTTCCACCAAGTGTTACAACAATTACAACAAAACCATCCAAATGACCCAGAATTGAAACAACTTAATTCGCTATTGTTAGCACCACAAACCAAAACGAGTTAATTAATTTATGCGCAATTTGAGCCAATTGGGCTGCTGTGCCTTTGCAGCCACTGCTTTATTTTTAACTGGCTGTCAGCAGATGATCAAGCCACATGCGCCTGCCACCCCGTCTGTACAGGCAGAGAATCAATTTCAGCTGCAAGGTAAAATTGGCGTTCGCACCCCTCAACAGACTGGCAGCGCATTCTTTACCTGGGTACAACAGCAGGAAGAATTTGATATTGAGCTCAGCGGTATTTTAGGCGTCGGTAAAACCCAGATTTCTGGCACACCGGGACAAGTGACCTTAAACAGTGCCAAAACAGGTCTGATTCAGGCAGCCAGTGCCGAAGAGTTACTGCAACGCGCAACAGGCTGGCAAGCGCCGATCAGTTATTTAGTGGACTGGGTACAAGCCCGCCCTGCCACCACGACTGCCAAATTACAAAAAGACGATGCGCAGCGGATTAACCAGATTATCGAACAGGGCTGGACGGTCGATCTCAATTATAATGCGCAGGCCAAAATGCCAAACCGCTTGATTTTAAAGCAGTCACTTGGAAATGGTGCAGAAAACCGTATTACAATGATCATTGAAAACCGTTAATTGACCTGATTCCAGCCCATGATAATTCGTGTTCCTTCGCCTGCTAAACTGAATTTGTTTTTACATATTACCGGTCGCCGTGAAAATGGCTATCATGAACTGCAAAGTATTTTTCAGTTGATTGACCTGTATGACTGGCTGGAGTTTGAACAAAGCGCTGATGATGCGGTTCAGATAGAAGGTCTGGCCTCAGTCGATCTGCAACAGAATTTAATCTATCGGGCGATACAGTTGTTGAAGCCCTATGCTAAGACGCTCTCTGGACTAAAAATTCGTCTGGAAAAAAATATCCCGATGGGTGCAGGTCTCGGTGGCGGCTCTTCCAATGCAGCGACGACCCTGATTGTGCTAAACCAGCTCTGGCAGTGCGGTTTAAATGTTGAACAACTGGCAGAGCTTGGGGTCAAGCTAGGCGCAGATGTGCCAATATTTGTGCATGGCAAAAATGCTTGGGCGGAAGGTATTGGCGAACACTTAACATTCATAGACTTAGATCAAAAAAAATTCATTGTGTTAAAACCTGATTGTTTTATCAGCACTCAACTGCTTTTTTCGCAAAAAGCATTGACAAGAGACACGAAGAGCTCTAAATTTTGCGCCTATCAGGAAACGCCATCTGATTTTGGAAATAACTTTGAGCCACTGGCAAGAAGCTTATATCTCGAAGTCGATGAAGCAATGCAATATCTCGACCAGTTCGGAAAAGCAAAGCTTACAGGTACAGGTGCTTGTGTGTTTATTGAAGTCACTGACAATCTGAATATCGAAGATATTCTTGCAAATGCACCATGTAAAGCTTACCTGGTCAACAGTTTACAAGAATCACCTTTAGTTCGGTTTAAAGTGTAGATAGGGGTATCGCCAAGTGGTAAGGCACCGGGTTTTGATCTCGGCATCCGTTGGTTCGAATCCAGCTACCCCTGCCATCTATTCCCATATATCCCAACCGCCAAGGGTGCTTCATGCCCAATCTTGTCGTTTTTAGTGGATCTGCGCATCCACAATTCGCTCAAAAAGTCGTAAGTCACTTACATATTCCTCTAGGCGCTGCCTCTGTAGGTCAGTTCTCTGACGGTGAAATTGCTGTCGAGATTACTGAAAACGTTCGTGGTAAAGACGTATTTATCGTACAACCTACTTGTGCCCCAACTAATGATAACCTGATGGAAATCTTGGTGATGGCTGATGCTTTGCGTCGTGCAAGTGCGGGTCGTATTACTGCCGTGATTCCTTATTTTGGTTATGCTCGTCAAGACCGTCGTCCACGTTCAGCACGTGTTCCAATTACTGCAAAAGTTGTAGCAGACATGCTCACTACTGTAGGCGTTGACCGTGTGGTGATGATCGACTTGCATGCTGACCAGATCCAAGGCTTCTTCGATATCCCTGTAGACAACATCTACGGTACACCAGCCCTACTTGCTGACTTGCGTCAACAATCGCATCACAACCTGATGGTGGTTTCACCTGACGTGGGTGGTGTAGTGCGTGCACGTGCTGTTGCGAAACAAATGGGCGATATCGATCTTGCAATCATCGATAAGCGTCGTCAAAAAGCGAATGAATCACAAGTGATGCATTTGATTGGCGATGTAAAAGATCGTGATTGTGTCATCGTCGATGACATGGTAGATACTGCTGGTACGCTATGCAAAGCTGCTGATGCATTGAAAACCTTCGGTGCTCGCAAGGTGGTTGCATATGCAACACATCCAGTACTTTCTGGTAAAGCACTTGAAAACTTAAAGAATTCTGTGATTGATGAACTGGTTGTGACTGATACCATTCCTCTTTCTGATGAAGCTTTAGCACTGGGCAAGATTCGCCAGGTTTCAGTAGCCAGCATGGTTGCCGAAACGATTCGTCGTATTAACAACGAAGAATCTATTAGCGCAATGTTCGATTCTTATCTATAATAGAGCGCTGAATTTTCAAAGCCCTGCCATTTGGTAGGGCTTTTACTCACCAGACTGGTCGCAAGTCTGGTTCATTTAACTTAAATAGGATGTCTATCATGGCAAACTTCGTATTAAACGCAGCAGCACGTGAAGAAGCAGTTCAAGGGAAAGGTGCGAGCCGCCGCCTTCGTCTTCAAGCTAAAGTTCCTGCAATCATCTACGGTGGTGAAGCTGCTCCTGTAGCAATTACTGTTGAGCTTCGTCAGCTTGTTAAATTCTTAGAAAACAATTCATTCTTTGAAGAAGTTATCGAAATTGATGTAGACGGTAAAGTTGAAAGCGTGAAAATCCAAGCGTTACAACGTCACCCAGCTAAAAACACACCAATGCACGCTGACTTCAAACGCGCATAAGTGTTAATGGTGTAATTAGTGTCAAATATTTCACTGATTGTTGGTTTGGGTAACCCAGGTTCTGAGTATGCCCAAACCCGCCATAATGCAGGCTTCTGGTTCGTAGAACGCCTTGCAGACCAATATGGCATTACCCTCAAAAAAGACCCAAAATTCAATGGATTTAGCGGTCGTGGCAATATCGAAGGTCAAGACGTCCGTCTTCTTCTACCGACAACCTTTATGAACCTTTCCGGTAAAAGTGTTGTTCCTTTCGCCAAATTTTACAATATCGCACCTGAATCGATCCTGATTGCCCATGATGAACTGGACATGAATCCTGGTGTCATTCGCCTGAAAACTGGCGGTGGTCACGGTGGTCATAATGGTCTACGCGATATCGTTCCGCATATTGGTTCAAACTTCCATCGCCTGCGTATTGGAATTGGTCATCCTGGTGACAAAGACCGTGTTTCCGGTCATGTGCTCAGTAAAGCACCTAGCAGCGAACAGAACTTAATGGATGATGCGATTTCCCATGCCCTCGCCCGCACAAAAATGCTGGTGAACGGTGAAGTACAGCAAGCCATGAATCAAATCAACGCATATAAGCCGAACTAAACATTCAAAAATTGCTGGACAATTCCGCTTGCCAGAAAGTTTATTTAAGCGCAAAATGCGTTTGCTCGATTGTTCACCATACAGCAAGCAAGATTGATTTAACCAAATGATCAAACTCTTAGGTCAACTCAGGGGACGCTAGCCATGCTATCTCGTTTATTAAAATGCAAAATTCACCGCGCTCACGTTACACATGCAGAACTACACTATGAAGGTTCATGTGCAATTGATGGCGTTTTGATGGATTTGGCTGGCATTCGTGAATACGAAGAAATTCATGTGTGGAACGTGACCAATGGTAAACGTTTTGCAACTTATGCAATTCGTGGCGAAGACAATTCAGGCATCATTTCAGTCAATGGTGGCGCTGCGCATCAAGCCGATGTAGGCGATATCGTGATTATTGCAACCTTTGGCGATTTCACTGAAGCTGAAGCGAATGCCCATCAGCCTCGCTTGGTTTATGCTAACCCAAATAATACAGTCAGCCACACCGCCAACTGTATTCCGGTACAAGTCGCATAATCTGATCAGACCAGATACCCAAAAGCTCGCACATTGCGGGCTTTTTTAATACCCGAATATTGACCTATTTAACTGCCCTCTCGCCAGCTTTTAGAGCTTTCACAGTTTAAGGGTTTTAATTGTTGATCCAGCAAATCAAATAACAAGGCCTTGCCATTTTCCTTCACTTTCAGCTCTGCAAATTTGGCGTTACGATAACAAGGCTCCAGACCCTCGGGGAACATGAAACTGTTAGCAGCAGGATACAAAGCCTCAAAAGTATTGCGTGGGTTTTTCAGCATTAATCGGGCTACACGTTCCGATTGATTGAGTGCACTTCGATCAAAACTGGTTTTAATAACTTTGCGCTGCTGCTCCAGCTGCACATAACTCATTACATGTGATTGATTTTTAAAATCTTCAATCTTTATGTCAGAAACAGGCTGTTCGGAACCATTCCCCGCTGCCACTGCGCTAAAATGCAGATCATAGTTCAGTACCATATAATCCCCTTGCAGGATCGAACGCGGATCGACTGGTGCCAACTCGACAAAGATACTGTCGCTTTTGGCCAGATGCCATTCATGCTGGACAATTAAACCTACGAATAAAGCAATACTAAAAATACTAAGATGCAGTGCCATAAACTTTTTCATCATGAGACCACTCCTGCTTTCAGCTGGAACTTCGGTGAACTCAACACATAAGCCAAAAGCAACACCAGCACACCTGAGGCAAAAATACTGACACTTTTAAATAAAAAACTTAGTCCCAGATTGTAATACAGCAGCCATAACCAGAAGATCAGCAATAAAATCGACAGAGCTTGCATCAGTCGTTGCTGATAGACTACAGCCCAGGCCATGAGCAGCATAATGATAAAAATTTCAAAATAGCCCAGCAGGATCAGTAATAAACCCAGAACCGGAATTAACCAGAGCCATTTTTCAGAAAATTGTTGCCAGTTTTGCCAAATAAAACTGAACAACAATAAGCTCGGAAGAATATAAAATAACAGGACTTGGTCAAAGCTGATCTGTCCAATGCTGTGCCAGTGCTCTAATCCGGTCACCGCCTGAACCACCGCTGAACCTGTCAGCATGGCAATCATCCAGAGAAAGATACTTTTCTGATAATGCGAAGATTGCCAATAACGCGCCGTTAGGAATATTCCGATGAAAATGACATAGTTCAAGCTGAGTATGATACTGATCACCATGTCATCATGTTTAAAAGAATTCTCTAAGACCAGAACCACGATTGCTAATGCATGCGTCATCAGCAGCTGTAGGGTCAAAATAGACCAGTGCATCCGTTTGATGGTAGTAAGCCCCAGCATTAATAATTGCAGCAGCCAGACTACAACTATACTGTCGGTCAGCAGTTCTGTATGAATTAAAACTGCTGCCTGACCACAGATCCACAAGCAATAGGCAAACTGGTGCATAAAAACTGAAGCCTGCTGACCCAGCAGTTTCCAGGCGATGCCTATAAAAATGATCCCCATTAAAATCGAAAATGCTTCCCAGTAAGTCAGTAACAGGACTGCAAGAATAATCCCCGAAATCCAGGCACCGAGTGCCAGAGGAATCACAGAAAATTTGGTTTGTGGAAAAATTCTATTTAAAGCAAAACTAATTAAGGCAAACCAGCCAAAAATCAGCACAGCTAGCACAAATAGTCCAGTAGCTGAATTGGTCAGTTGATTTTCAACCAGTTCAAATACCCATAAGCTCACACTGGCAGCCAAACCTGCAATGAGAAGAATGACTTCTAGCGCCTGATGTTTCCTATAAAAATAAAATGCGGCACCTGTCGGTAAAACAACTGAAGAAGCTAAATAGATCAGCTTAGAGTGATGAATAAACTGCATCATGCTGCTGATCGAAATCACGATCACAAATGCGATAAACAGAAAACGTAGCAGCGCGTAATAGCGCATGGCATACGCAAAGCTAAGTGCTGTCAGCAAATTTAGACCGAGCAAATACAACCCTTCTGCTCTTCCCATCCAGAAGCTCTGTTTAAAATACAGATACAACGTCAGCTGGCTCACTACGCAAAGCATGACAAAAATGCCAATATTGGAGCGATAGAGCCATGGTAAGAGCAAGGCTGACCAGAGCAAAAATAACAGATAACTATCTGCGCCAGTTTGATAAATCTGCCCAATCATTGCCAGACTTAAACCCAGCATGAGACCAGATACTGTATCCAGACTCTGTCTCACCCATTCCTGCTGGTCGAAGTAAATACTTGCTGTTGCACTACAGAGTAAAATCAGCATCGGGATTGCCAGCTGAACCGGATCCGGCAGCATCCACCAGTTCGCTGCCATTAAATACAGCAAACTGACCGTGATGAGTGCCAAGCCCAAGATTTTTAAATAACGTAGTACTTCTACATTGCAGAACAGCAAGGGCGAAAATTGATTATTTCGGATCAGCTCAGTTTTATGCATTGTTAGAATGATTGAAGGATTTCTAATCTTCCTCACACCATAGCATGTTTCCAGTATTTTGCTAAAAACCTGGGTAATTCAGATTATCTGTTTTGTTTATCTAAAATTCTGCAAATTACTTTCCATTTCAACCATCCCATCTTTTTAAAATCAGGACTATAATGTTCTTACATCGCTTCAGGGCGGGGTGTGATTCCCCACCGGTGGTAATTTCAGCTTTTTATAATTAGGCTTGAATTAGCCCACGAGCGGTCAATTTCGATTGATCTGCAGATCTGGTGCAAATCCAGAGCCGACGGTATAGTCCGGATGAAAGAAGACGAAAGCAGCACCAAGGCTGTATACCGTGCATACACCTGTTTTTGCTATAAGCCTATTTTCACTCAGTCCTGAAATGTTCAATCATATTTTTAGTTTAGGTGAGCATTTCAATGTCAAGTTTGATTCAACCCGAAATTTTCTTTTCTGCTTTAGCCCCTGCTGAACAACGTATCCTTCAGGCACTCGAAGATCTCCGCCAAGGCAAACCTGTCTTGGTCATGGATGATTTTGACCGTGAAAATGAAGCCGATCTGATTGTGGCAGCTGAAACTTTAACTATAGAAACCATGGCGCGTATGATTCGTGATGGTTCCGGCATCGTTTGCTTATGTCTGACTGATGAGCTGGCAAACCATTTAGAGTTACCACCAATGGTACAAGATAACTCTAGCCAGTTTAAAACTGCCTTTACTGTAAGTATTGAAGCAGTAGAGGGTGTAACAACCGGTGTTTCTGCCAAAGACCGCACGACTACAATTAAAACAGCGATTAAAGACGGCGCAGTTGCCAGTGATCTGAATCGTCCTGGTCATGTATTCCCATTACGCGCCCGTGAAGGTGGTGTCTTAACCCGGCGTGGTCATACTGAAGGTACTATTGACCTTGCGCGTCTGGCTGGTTTAAAACCTGCCGGCGTGTTGTGTGAACTGACTAATCCGGATGGCAGCATGGCTTCTGGTATTCAAGTTCTCTCGTATGCACAGACGCATCAACTGAGCCTAATTACCATTGATGAACTGGTACAGTACCGCCAGCAACACAATATATAAGTCTATTTAAAAAGAAAATCCCGGCATTTGGTCCGGGATTTTTTGTGTCGTATATATTGATTGAATTAACTGAAGATGGAATAAATCCCATACAGTGCAACCATTAACAAGATCAAGCCACATAGCCCAAGTAAATGCGGATAAAGCTGAGACCGAGATAATCGCTGAAAACCCAAATACACCACAGACAAAGTCAGAAAATCCAGGAGAATCCAGCTCAAAGTCAAAATAATTAAACTTAAATCAAGATCAGGAGTAATCCCGATAAACTGCGGGAAAAAAGCCGCAAAGAAAATAATGTCCTTCGGATTAGAAATACCAACCAAAAAACCTTGTCGAAAACCACCATGCACAGGAACTAGATTCTCCTGAGCTTGCTCCTGCTGCTTAAAAATAACTTCACGGAAAATCTGCCAGCCCAGATAGCCAATATATAAACAGCCCAGCAGCTTGATCGCATCCAGCCATTGCGCATTAATGACCAACAAACCTTTTAGACTCAATACCGATAAGGCAATTAACACCAGAGAGGCGAAATTGGTACCAAAAATGGTTCTTAAAGCCGCCGCATAACCACCTTTTAAACCGGCACTGGCCACCAGCAACATCACTGGGCCAGGTGTAGCGATCATCACCACAACAGCCAGACAATATAAGAAATATTCACTAATATTCATGCTATTCCCTCAGCTATTGTTGTTTTTGTGTATAAAAAAGAGGACTTAGTCCTCCTCTTGTATATGAATCAGATGCTGACTGATGCCATCTGCCCGCAGAAAAGCCAGATCATAACTGGCGGTAGCCAAGGCCAAGATCCGGCGCTCAAACTCGTCCCAGAGCGGACGCACCTGCTTATAATGGATGCCTAAACCACTATCGTCGGTAAAATGCCGATTTTTTTCACAGAGCTTTAAAGCATGATACAGCTTGCGCCCTTTGGAAGCATCATCACGCAAGCGCACCCGTTTCGACAGCACAAAGGCCTGCACTTTGACAAGATCGGCATGCGGTAACAATGGCACCAGAATCTGATCCAGCTGTGCATCCAGTCGCTGCCACACAGCTCGATGCTGCTCAGCACTATACGTATTCCAGTGAATCACTTCATGATTAAAACGGCGACAACCACGACATACCGCATCACCAAATACGGTCGAGCAACGCCCTGCACATGGGGTTAAAGACGCAATACGACGATCTGAACTCAAAACACACTCCAACATTGCTGATCATTTCAGCACAGGCAGGTCTGTAATAATACCGGGTCGGGCAAGACTATACACGCTCTCCTGCATGAATTGAAGTCCCTATAAATGCTATGGGTTTTACTCGCATAATCATGCAAATCACGTTAAAATGTGCGCCTTTCAAATATCATGCTACGTTGGAGTATTCCATGAACGCTACTGTAGAACAGCTTGCACCTGTAGAACAGCAAGCGACGACTGGTTGGGTTGTTGCCGCACTTTATCAATTCAAAGAAGTTCAAGATCCTGCCGATCTTCAGCAACGTCTTTTGGACCTGGTAAAACCCATCAACCTTTGCGGTACTCTAATTGTGGCAGGTGAAGGCATTAACGGTACGGTTGCAGGCGACCGTGCATCGATTGATCAAATTCACCAGTTCCTTCTAAATGAAGGTTTTAACGAAATGGAATACAAAGAATCTGACAGTTCTGAAAAGCCATTCCGTAAGATGAAAATTAAATTAAAAAAAGAAATCGTGACTTTAGGCGTGGAAGTAAAACCGCGTGATTTAGTCGGTCACTATCTTGATCCAAAAGAATGGAACGAACTGATTGCACGTGATGACGTGATTCTGGTCGATACACGTAACGATTACGAATACAAAGCCGGCACTTTCAAAGGCGCAATTGACCCGAAAACTGAAAGCTTCCGCGAATTCCCTGAATACGTGAAAAATAATCTGGAACAGCACAAAGACAAGAAGATTGCGATGTTCTGTACAGGTGGTATTCGTTGTGAAAAATCAACCTCTTTACTTCTTCAAGAAGGCTTCACTGAAGTTTATCACCTGAAAGGCGGTATTTTGAAATACCTGGAAGAAACCCCGGCTGAAGAAAGCATGTGGGAAGGTGAATGCTTCGTGTTTGATGGTCGTACTGCCGTAACGCACGGTGTTGAAGAAGGCCAATACACCAAGTGTCATGCGTGTGGCTGGCCTTTACTTCCAGAAGAAGTTGCCCTCCCAAGTTATGAACATGGTGTCTCTTGTGTGTACTGTATTGACAAAACCTCGGAGAAACAAAAAGAAGGTTTCCGTATGCGTCAATCACAAATTTTAGCAGCAAAACGCAAACGCCTCTAATTTGGCCTTTTGTAATGAAATATATAAAAACCCTCTTCGGAGGGTTTTTTGTTTACATAAAAATCACAACAGTAATAAAACTCTTACCAATTCCTTACCAAGAACCTCATTTTTTTCCAAACAAGATTGTTAGTCTAATGATACGGTGATTTACAAGCTAAGTCTTTCATTATTAACTGAAATTTTTACTTGAAAAGGAATATAAAATGGCAGGCTCACTTGCTCGAGATTCAGACAATCTGGTTCAATTTCAACCAAAAGAAAATATAAAGCTGCAACGACTTCATCAAATTTCTGAAGAGCTTGAACAGCAGTCACATCTGTTCGTAGTTATCTTGGGAACCATTATTGGCGCAATCTTGGCGCTGTTCATTGGTTACCATATCAATACCAGCATCATGCATTTTATCCTGTTGAGTATTTTGCCGATCTGCTTGGCCTATTTCTTACGTAAAGTTTATATTTATACCCTGACACATAGCTGATTCTGTCTGATCATTTATATTCCAAGACTTTACCGCACAAAAAATACTGCTTAGGATACAGGCAGTATTTTTTATTTTGCCAATCATATGAATCTGACCGAATGGATTATTTCCGTCATGGAGCAACTGGGCTACTGGGGCATTGCCCTGCTCATGTTCCTGGATAATGTCTTCCCGCCAATCCCTTCCGAAATTATTATGCCTTCCGCGGGCTATTCCGCCTCTCAGGGCGAGTTAATACTCTTCGGGGTCATCATGTCCGGCTGTATCGGCTCTCTACTAGCAGCCGCCTTGCTATACTGGATTGGCTATAAATTTAACCATGATTCTATTTTTAAATTTGTCGATCGTTATGGCAAATATTTATTTATTAAATCAGAGGATGTGAAAAAATCACTCCGTTGGTTTGAGCATTATGGTCACCGGATTGTGTTTTTTGGCCGCATGATTCCTGCCGTCCGCTCGCTGATCAGCATTCCTGCCGGCATGAGTCATATGCCTTTCTGGAAATTTATGTTCTACAGCGCACTTGGAACCATCATCTGGACTACGTTTCTGGCCTGTGTCGGATTTTATTTTGGCGAAAACCAGCAGTTGATGCAGCAAATTTTTAGTAAAGTCAGTTATGTGATTATTGCCATTGTTGCGGTAATTATTATCTGGATTTTCCACCGTAGACAGCAGCGTAAAAATCATCCATCCTGAGGAAGATCCCTTAAGGAGGTTAAAACGATGACGCATTATCTTAAATATTTTGCCACCGTTTATCTGACCTTGGTTCTATTGGTAGGCATATTCATCTATGTATTCAATCTGGGCGCCATTCTGCTGATTCCTGCCCTGATTGCTTCTGCCTTTCTCAGTGCCCGATACTTTGTTAAGAAAGAACTTCGTTTGCCGACTCAGCAAGAGAAAAGCAAACTGGTCTGGGGCTCCACTATTATTGCCATGACATTCGGGTTTATCTTTTTAGTTGTGGTCATCTGGATGAACCCGCAGACAGATGAGATTTATAGAACCATCACCTATACAGGAAGAGGAACAAATTCATTCCTGGTGGCTGCAAGCATTGCCTTACATGCCTTGCTGTTTCATATCGCCTACAATGCTTATGCACGCTATAGTCTGGCGAAGCGTACAGGCTTGGAAAGAAAATAGGGTCGAGTAGATCTCAAAGATGCAAAAAGGCCAAAGCTAAAAAAAGCACCCTGCGGTGCTTTTTTTATGAATTATTCTGGAGTGTGATACATCAGATACAATTCATTTAAGTTTTCTGGAATTTCTTCTGCAAGTTCATCCATTAACTGACCATTGCGACGGAAAGTTTCCATTTGTGGATCTTCATCATCAATGCCACTAAAGACCATGATTGGCAGAGTTAAATCCACCAGTTGCTCTTCAAATTCTTCAGTAAACCAAGCGTCTTCGTTCAGGAACATGGCATCTACAAAGCCCACACTCCAGTCACCCAGGCTTGATTCAGTGTCTGCTTCTTCAATTTCAAACGGGAACGTAATCCCTTCTTCATTGGCTAAGCTTTGACGAATAGACTCTAACCATGCTTGCACCTGAGTGATGATTTCTGCAGGCACTTTCTTTTGATTACTATCAAAAAGTTCGTCTAACCATTTGTCGAATTTTGGGCCTACTGCAATAGCACATAAGAAACCATGGGTTGCCGCGAAATCTAGACCATGTTCATTTTGGTCACCATCTAGATATTCACTCAACAGGTCTAAATCTAAAGCACTCATCTAACATCCAAACTTAGAAAACCGAAAGGTTTAGCATAGCATTTATTCAAGCTATGCTAAATCCGAATTCGTTAATCTTCGTCATCAAAATCGTCGTCATCGTCGAAGTCATAGTCAAAATCTTTGAGTTCGCGCTCTAAACGACGTTGGGTCAGTAGATCATCGATCAGACGACGTTTTTCCAACGACTCTTTAGCACTGAGCTTGCTAGAAGCCTCATCGAAATTAACATCATCTTCACCGAAGTTATCATCTAGTTCAAAATCTGTAGAAGACACTAAAACTTCCTCATGAGTGAAAAATGTAAAAGGATTTAAGCGCTATTTATCGTGCCTAAAATAACAAGTCAAGTTTTATTTGGATTTTCGTATTTTTAATTTGTAATTAGGGGTTTTTTCTGTCTCAATTGTGTGCCATGATATAATCCACCCTGCGTCCTTATGTTTTTTGATTCTCCTTTTTTGAGTCATAAACAGACACGCATGGGATGAACTTGAAAACAACAAATTCACCCCCATCTTAAATTACTGAATTTCATTTTAAATATTTTATCAGACAGCTTTCATGCTGAATTCTCTGATGAAATATATAGGCTATTCACTAAATTTAACGAGCTTAAATCGTGCAGCATTGTACGGTTTTTTACTGCCACAGATTCAACGAAGAGTAAGCAAAAGATGAGCGATATGACTTCCCCTACTTCTCAAGTAGCGGCTCTGATTAGCCGAGGCAAAGAACAAGGTTATTTAACCTTCGCTGAGGTTAACGATCATCTGCCGGACTCCATCACAGAAAGCGAGCAGATTGAAGATATCATTCAGATGCTGAATGACGTCGGTATTCCGGTACATGATCGCGCGCCTGAATCTGATGATACGATGTTCGAAGATACTGCAGAAGCGGCGGATGAAGTTGCAGAAGAAGAAGCTGCAGCCGTACTTGCATCGGTAGAAAACGAGCCAGGTCGTACCACTGACCCTGTACGTATGTATATGCGTGAAATGGGTACAGTAGAACTTCTGACTCGTGAAGGCGAAATCAGCATCGCAAAACGCATCGAAGAAGGTATTCGTGATGTTTTGCACTCGATTGCTTACTGGCCGAATGCGGTAGAAGTGGTACTGCAAGAATACAAAGATTATGAGGCGGGCGAACGCCGTCTTGCTGACCTTTTATCAGGTTATTTAGATCCTGAATCAGATGAAGAAATTCCTGAAGTTCTAGAAGAAGAAGCGGTTCTTGCTGAAGATGAGACTGACTCGAAAAAATCGACCAAAGACGTAAAACTGGACGATGATGAAGAGGAAGAAGAAGCAGATTCTGATGATGAATCAGAAGCAGATTCTGGTCCAGATCCTGAAATTGCTAAAGCGCGTTTTACTGAACTGGAAAATGCGTGGCTGAATACCAAAGCAACTATTGAAAAACATGGTCGTGACAGCAAACAGGCTGAAGAAGCTCTTCAGGCACTTGCAACTGTATTCATGATGTTCAAATTTACCCCGCGTCTATTCGATATCATTTCTGAAATGATTCGTGGTACCCATGACCAGATTCGTGGTGCAGAACGTGAAGTGATGCGTTATGCAGTACGTCGTGGCCGTATGGATCGCACCCAGTTCCGTACCAGCTTCCCGGGCCAAGAATCGAATCCAGCCTGGTTAGATGAGCAGATCGCAAAAACACCTGCAGACCAGAAAGCTTATCTGGAAAAAGTACGTCCAGACGTATTGGCCTTCCAGCAAAAAATTGCCGATATCGAGAAAGAGCTTGGCCTTGATGTAAAAGGCATTAAAGACATTGCCAAACGTATGGCCGTCGGTGAAGCCAAAGCACGTCGTGCCAAGAAAGAAATGGTTGAAGCGAACTTGCGTTTGGTAATTTCGATTGCGAAGAAATATACCAACCGTGGCTTGCAATTCCTGGATCTGATTCAGGAAGGTAACATCGGTCTGATGAAAGCCGTAGACAAGTTTGAATACCGTCGTGGTTATAAATTCTCGACTTATGCAACTTGGTGGATTCGTCAGGCAATCACCCGTTCGATTGCGGATCAGGCCCGTACCATTCGTATTCCGGTACATATGATTGAAACGATCAACAAGATCAACCGTGTATCTCGTCAGCTTCTACAGGAAATGGGTCGTGAACCGACTCCTGAAGAGTTGGGTGAACGTCTGGAAATGGACGAAGTTAAAGTACGTAAAGTACTGAAAATCGCCAAAGAACCGATTTCGATGGAAACACCAATCGGTGATGATGAAGATTCGCATCTGGGTGATTTCATTGAAGACAGCAACATCACGTCACCAATTGATGCTGCAACGTCTGAAGGCCTGAAAGAAGCAACACGTGAAGTTCTGGAAAACCTGACTGAACGTGAAGCCAAAGTCCTGAAAATGCGTTTTGGTATCGACATGCCGACCGACCATACTTTGGAAGAAGTTGGCAAACAGTTTGACGTAACACGTGAACGTATTCGTCAGATTGAAGCGAAAGCACTGCGTAAACTTCGCCATCCATCACGTTCAGAACACTTACGTTCATTCCTTGAGAATGATTAAAATTTGATGCTTATTCTGGAGACTTGAAATTTGATCATCAGTCTCCATTTAAGTAGCCAAGACAAACCCAAACGCCTGCATGATTGCAGGCGTTTCAAATCAGGGGGACTACCATGTTAGACCGTACACCATCTCGTGAACTTCAAGAACATCTTTGGGTTTTCCCTATGGATTATCCGATTAAACTGATTGGCCTTGCGGGCGATGAATTGCGTCATGCTGTCATCGACATTTTTCTGAAACATTTTCCAGATTTTGAAGGTGATAGCGTCAGTATTACGCCATCACGTACTGGAAAATACCATTCCATTACCGCACAACTGCGCTTTTTGGAACTGGAACAGGTTCATGCAGTATATGCAGATTTGGCCGCTTGCCCGCTAATTAAAACAGCACTGTAATCGAAAATACAAAAGACACGCTTTCGGGCGTGTTTTTTTATGCCTATGCAGCGCTAAGATACCCATGAAATATTGCTGATCTCACCCCTATTTCATGCCGAAATCATTATAATTATGACCAGTTTTTTATAATTACCAAGGACACTTCCTGTGACTGATGTGCTGCAAAAGCCCGAGCTGATCATTCGTCAATATCACGACCTCACACCTTATGAAGATCGTTTTCTGGAAATGAAAACATTTACGGAAACCCGTGATGAACATAGCCCGGATCAATTGTGGATTTTGCAACATCAGGATGTACTGACTCAAGGTCAGGCAGGCAAACCGGAACATATTTTAATACCAAGCAATATTCCGGTGATTCAGACCGATCGTGGTGGTCAGGTGACCTGGCATGGTCCCGGTCAATTGGTGGCTTACTTCATGTTTGACTTGAATCGTCTGGGCTGGAATGTGCGCACCCTGGTGTCTTATGCTGAAAACCTGATGATTGATTTGCTAAAAAAATATGGCATTGATGCCTATGCCAAACCGGATGCACCTGGTGTATATGTGGCTGAACGTAAAATCGGCTCACTCGGTTTTAAAATTCGCAAAGGCCGTAGCTACCATGGTCTGTCCCTAAATCTAGATTGTGATCTGAGCGGATTCAACACCATTAACCCTTGTGGCTATGCAGGACTGGAAATGGTGCGCATGATTGACCTGCTCGAACAACCGCCTCAATTCAGCCAGTTGTGCACTGAAATTATTGAAACTTTGCGTCACAGCGGGTACTTTAAGCAAGTAACTGTCGAGCAAAGATAAAGCCTTTGCATTTCAGCCCCAAATAAATTAGAGTATTTACTCTAAACTAATAATATTGAGATAGGGATCATCACGTGATTGCGACTAAATCCGTAAAACCCGCTTTGCAGCTTGCCTATGTCAAACTCATGATGGATGTGATTGGCCGAGGTCTGGTCATGGCAAGTCAGGTGGATGAAGAAATCAAGCAGGAAGTGGCCCATTTTCCAGAAAATTTTACTCTTTCCATGAAAGTCTTTCCGCATGGCCCGGCCTTTGTAGCGCGGGTCACTGAGGACAAACAACTGGAACTGGTTAAAAATCTGGAAAAAGCACCTGATTTGATCATTACCTTTAAACATCTGCACCATGCCTTTTTGGTGTTTTCTTTTCAGGAAAGTACCTCACAGGCTTTTGCCCATGACCGTATGATTGCTGATGGCGATATTTCCAATGCCATTCGCCTCGTTCGCTGCCTGAATAAAATGGAAGCACTGATTTTGCCGAAAATGGTGGCACAACTGGCAGTGAAAGAATATCCAAGCAATCTAAGCCTAAAAGAAAAACTAAGCGAAGCGAGCAGTATTTATCTAAAAATCGCTCAATCCTATTTAAAACGGAGTGTATAACATGGCTAAACCTTATTATGAATTTTTCTGTCCGGTCAAAGTGATTGCCGGTCATGCCGCGTTAGAACATATTCCGTTTGAACTTGCGACTTTAGGGGCCAAACGTCCGCTCATCATTACCGACAAAGGCGTCCGTGCCAACAATTTGTTGGCACCAATTGAAGCTGCATTTGAAATGGCAGATGCTGCAATTGTAGCGATTTTTGATGACGTCCCACCCGACTCTAGCTTGGGTACAGTACGCAGTGCAGCAAAACTGTATCGCGAAAATCATTGTGATGCGATCATTGCTGTGGGCGGTGGTTCAGTTATTGATACCTCTAAGGCAACCAATATTCTGGTCTCTGAAGGCGGTGATGACCTGCTGAAATATTCGGGTGCACATAACCTGCCTAAACCGCTGAAACCGTTCTTTGTGATTCCAACCACGTCTGGTACAGGTTCAGAAGTGACCATGGTCGCTGTCGTGTCGGACACTGAAAAGAACGTCAAAATGCCGTTCGCCTCTTATTATCTGATGCCGCATGCTGCGATTCTGGATCCCCGCATGACCCAGACCTTGCCGCCGCATTTAACCGCCATGACCGCGATGGATGCTATGACCCATGCGGTTGAAGCTTATACCTGCATGGCAGCCAATCCAATTTCGGATGCTTATGCGACTGCCGCAGTCAAAAAGATCAGTACCCACCTATTTAATGTGCTGGATAACCCTTCCGATGCACAAGGCCGTCTGGAGCTGGCACAGGCATCGACCATGGCGGGAATTGCATTTTCCAACTCGATGGTTGGCATTGTGCATTCACTGGGGCACTCATTGGGTGCAGTGGTACACCTGCCGCATGGTTTATGCATGAACTTATTCCTGCCTTATGTGCTGGAATACAACAAAGAGGTCAATGGCGATAAAATCGCAGATCTGCTCCTGCCTTTGGCGGGTGCCGATATTTATGCACAAACGCCGGCGCATCTACGTGCTGACAAAACTATTGCAACGATTCTAACCATGCGTGACCGGATTTACAGTCTCACCAAATTACCGCGCACATTACGTGAAACCGGTAAGATTTCTGAAGCCCAGCTCGATGAAGTGGCAGAGAAAGCCCTGAATGATGGTTCCATCATTTATAACCCGAAAGAAGCTACCCTGGAAGATTTAAAATCTATCTTAAAAAAGGCTTGGTAATTACTGAAAAATAAGCCAATATAGCCGAAATTCCAGCCTGATGTTTTTTTAAACATCAGGCTTTTATCTTGCATAAGAAAAAATTCGATTTCTATTTTTGAATGGCACATTTTATGCAGGACAAAAGTCAAAAAAATAGCTAGCAAAAGCCGTTCTTTTCAAGTAGATTGGCGGACTTTTATAGAAAACTGTAGGGGGGATCGTTCGTCTCAAACGATCCTTATAAATATGACTGATCCTTGATCAACGATTAAGAGGATAACGCCGTTGACTAATATCTCTGGGACTCAATCGGCAGCTAAACTGCAAAAAACGCTGGGACTCTGGCACATCATTATTATTGGTTTAGCTTATATTCAACCCATGACCTTGTTTGATACATTTGGTCTGGTATCTGAAGAAAGTAACTTCCACGTTCCTACCTCTTACATTTTTGCACTGATTGCAATTTTGTTAACCTCCTTGAGCTATGGTCATATGATTCGTCGCTACCCTTCTTCGGGTTCGGCCTATACCTATGCGCAAAAATCCATCCACCCGAACGTAGGTTTCATGGTGGGTTGGTCATCCTTGCTGGATTACCTGTTATCGCCAATGGTCAATATCATCCTGGCGGTGATTTATCTGGAAGCACTTTTCCCAGACATGAACCATTGGGTTTGGGTCATTGGTTTAACCGCCTTTATGACCGCGATTAATCTTCGTGGTGCGAGATTTGTTGCCAACTTCAACAGTATGATTGTATTCGTACAATTGGGCGTCATTGCATACTTCACCTGGATGGTTTACCAACTTCTGGAAGGTGGCGTAAATGCAGACGGCACACTGGTCGATGCAAAGTACCAACTGTGGAGTTTAGAGCCATTCTGGAATGAGTTTACTTCTGTTGCTGCCCTGATTACCGGTGCAACCTTACTGTGCTTCTCATTCACAGGTTTTGACTCCTTAAGTTCTCTTGCTGAAGAAACCAAAGATACTGAGAAAACCTTACCTAAAGCGATTTTCTTGACTGCATTATTGGCAGGTATCATCTTCATCATCAGTACTTACTTTATGCAGATCTTCTTCCCGAATGATCCAAAAACTTACTTTGAAGATATCGCTGCAACACAGCCGGATATTTTACAAGCTGTCGGTGGCGTGGCGTTTAAGACAGTCGTACTTTACTTCGCGATTGTGACAGTCATGGCTTCTGGTATTTCAGCACATGCGGGTGTATCACGTCTGATGTACGTGATGGGTCGTGATGGCGTGATCAACAAGAAGATCTTCGGTCATATTAGCCCGAAAAACTACACACCTTCCTACAACATCCTAATCGCTGGTGCAGTGGCTTTAACTGCTGGCTTTATGGATCTTGACTTTGTGGTGTCTTTGATCAGCTTTGGTGCCTTAACTGCATTCAGTTTCGTCAACTTGTCAGTGATTTCACGTTATGCATTACGTGATGGTCGTACCAAGAGTGCTAAAGAGATCATGAACTTTGTCGTTGTTCCTTTACTTGGCTTCATTTCAGTATTTGCATTGTGGCTAGAAGTCGATGAAGCTTCGCTTAAATACGGTCTGATCTGGGCATTTGGCGGTATCTTGTACTTGGGCTATAAAACTAAAGGCTTCAAGCACCCAGCTCCTCAGCACAATGAATTTGACGATAAATAATATCGTTTCAATTCAAATAAAAAAGGCGCTTCATGCGCCTTTTTTATGTCTGTCATGTTTTGATTTTACTAATGTAAATAACAATCAAAACCCATCTGGGTATTGACCCGATTATTTTCATAACCCAGTTTCTCAATAAACAGACTGCGATTAGACAATAACTTTTGCTCTTCCGGACCTAAACGGGCTTTATTCTTGATAGCCAGTTGATACATTTCATCCACGACATCCTGAAAAATATCACAGACTTCCTCACGCTTGGCGGGCTTTAATTTACGCCCTCGCCAGGTCCATTGAAAATCATCTGCATCCAAGCTCTGCCCCCATTTTTCAATACGCGTATCTAAGCGTTTTTGCATGTTGAGCAAACCCTGCTGTATTTCCGCTTGAGTAATGGGTTGAACTTCCTTTGTTGCCGATGTGGCAGCACTGCCCTCTTCCGCATTCACGGAAGCCGCAACAGTTCCAAGACAACATACGATGACAAGTTTTACTAGAGGCTTCAAAGCTGCACCTTTTGTTATATTTGATAAAGTTATAAATTCAAGCTTTGTACACGACAAAAAAAGATAACTCATTGAAATAATGGCATAATACTTGTTTTCTGACGACGAATATGATGACACATTTCAATGAGTTACATCTCATCTTAAACAAATATCTAAAGTGGAACAAGTCACATGCAAAATGTTTTACACTGATTATGCTTGCATTAATTGTAAAACAGACATGTAATCTTTCTTCTGCATCTAAATCCTTACCCATCAAGTGCTTACCACAATCATTTTATCGACGTATACAACGCTTCTTTGCAGATCAGTATTTCGATTATCGTCAAATTTCTCAGTTAATTTTCAATATATTTTCATTCGATAAAGTCCAATTAACTTTGGATAGAACTAATT
>JQCU01000090.1:0-18232 GCA_000761495.1 Acinetobacter idrijaensis | reverse complement strand
CTTTCATGCGATGGCCACGTTTATTACAGAACAGGTAAGCACAATGCGGTTTGATATAGCCAAAGGCTCTCAGCACCTGAGCCATGGCCGTATCCATACCTGCACGCATATCCATCGGCTGGGTAGAGAGCCAGATTTCATCGATACGGATCATTTGATCAAGCCCTGAATTAAAGGCAGTAATTCCTTTGCCGACTCCACCGGCCAGTCGATCTCGATCATCTGATCCCTTGCGGAACCTTGTTCCTTATGCAATGGAATCCTGATATGAGCGACAGCATTCTTCTCCGGCACAGGTGGTGGAGGTGTTTCTTGTCTGACTGGAGTCGGGTGAAGAATGACGGGAAGAAAGTCGGTCTGTGGACTGGGTGGGCTTTTTAATGCCGGGACCATTGATCTGGACTGGCGAATCCATTTATGTAGCAGATTGGCATTGATCTGATGTTGCATTGCCACCTTGGCCACCGATGTGTCTGGCTGCAGGCAAAGCTCGACCAGGTGCTGTTTAAACTCAGTTGCGAAGATTCTGCGGGTTCTTTCTGTCGTTTGTTCAGTGTCTATAAAAGTGTCTAAGGCCATAAACATAATGTCCATTTATAATAAATAATGGACACTATCGGGATATTGAGCAGATAAGAAAAGTGGGGTTCAGCGGACGCTTACCCACGATGTAAGGTTTTGGGTTGTGAACGATATATTTTAAAATTCCCCTCACAATTCGCTCTAATGTAGCTGGTGCTAAAGGTTTTTTACGCTTGAATATGCTTAAACATTCATAATTAAGGTCCACACATTGAGCAGCTGTCTTCCATGGTTGTTTTTTCGTTTTTTGAGGTGCAAAAAAGTCAAATTCAGCATGTGTGGGTTCTGGCCAGACGATCGGTAAATTGTCACGCCGAGCAATTAAGAAAAATCTATTTCTCAATGTCGGTGCACCATAGTCGCATGCTCGTAGTTCACGATATTCGACCGTGTACCCTTGGTACCTGAGCGCATTCACGAAACAGTTAAACGTTCGCCCTTTCCGCTTTAAAATCGGTTTACCGTTCTTATCCAAATCACCCCATTCAACAAACTCAACCACGTTTTCAAGCATGATGATTCGTGGTCGAACTGTTGCAGCCCACCTTAAAGCAATCCAAGCTAAACCGCGGATCTTCTTGTTTAACGGCTTGCCACCTTTCGCACGGCTATGATGTTTACAGTCTGGACTAAGCCAAACCAAGCCAACAGGTTGATTGCCCGTAATCTTTACAGGGTTAACATCCCAAACACTCTCGCAGTAGTGCTTTGTTTTTGGATGATTGATGCGATGCATGGCCAAGGCTTTCGGATCATGATTAATTGCAATATCAATCGGTCTACCGAACGCACGTTCTAAACCAGTTGATGTACCGCCACCGCCAGCAAAGTTATCAACGATTAATTCATGTGGAAGCAAGTTATACATAGAAATTCCCTCTTACAAATGCCCCTTTAATGTCGATTATCCCTTGGTCATGAACATATGATTTCTGATCAGCCAATAATTGCTTATAGAGCCCATCCACATTTAGTTGTAGGTAGTCGAATTCAGAAACAAAGCCACGTTGTTGAATGATGAATGCAATGAGGCTATGAAACTTTTGGTGTGTAATGGCTATGTTGGCCAGATTGCAATTAAGAATCATGTGTAGCAGCAAACTTGCAAAATGGAGTTGCTCATTCACACTTAAACTATGGCTTAGATCTCTTAATTCATGCGGTACATCTTCTGGAGACAGATACCTATAAGCATGAATAACCTTGCTCAGATTCATACAGCCACCCCCATGCTTTCAACGGCACTTTCTAATGTTTGATGTGCTGAATAATCATCACAGTCGTAATAATCGTCATCGATCAAATTAGAAATGTCGTAGTCACTCAAACCGCTATTTAAACAGCGACTCAAAAGCTCAGGATCTAAACGATCATACTTGTTGCAAATCGTCATTAACGAATTGCTATGTGCGTTGTTTGCCGTGAAAAATGAGTATGCAAAACCTTCAGGCGTTACGCTTCTAGCATTCTTAGTCGCAATACTCTTGCCACCGTATAGGCGGTGCATTTTAGAGCCCTCAACAGGTTCAACAGGTGCAATTGGTAGGTCGGCATTGAAACGGCCCCACAATAATGTTTTCTTGGTGTATGTATCACCAAAATGAAACGGATCAAACGACAGACGCCACGGCGACAACCCGGTTAAGCTCGCAATACGCCCTACTGGATTCTCAATTGCCCAAATATTCGGTTTAAAAAATTCAATTGTTCTTAAAGTTTGGTACACCAGCTCAATACTGCTTAACGTGCGACCATCAGCATCTTTGGCGGTAAAATGTCTTGCACCAGAAACAGCAAAGTCAGTACATGGGCATGCAGCTAAAATCGCATGAACGTCCAAACCATCAAAGCATGCAAAAAGCTCGTTAAAGAATTCCACACTGAAGTTATTAATATCGCCAAAATAAGGATCTGCCTGTATATCAAAGCGAAATACTTGATAGCCAGCATCAACCCATGGTTGTGACCATGTGCCAGACAAATCAAAAAGAGAAAGGACAATTTTTTGGTTGTTTTGGTTGCGGATCGTTGGATCTAGATATTGGTTAAACGCAACGTTTTTCCATTGTTCTAAACGTTCTAATGCGGAAGATCTGGACATCCAGCCATTAGCTTCAACATATGCTTGTGATTTCTTATTTAAACGAACAACTTCATTCTTATGCGGTGCATCAAAAATGTTTGAAATCTTAAATTCATCATCAATAAAGCTATTTCTTGCATCCGATAAATACTTATTGAAAAGTTGCAATTGTTCATTATTGCTTTGCGTTTTTTCTAAATCCACGACCGACTCCAAGTTTTAAGCAATGAGCTTGATTACTTAATTGTAGAGTCAGTTTTTCTAATAAAACTTTTTTAAAAAAAATAATATGAAATAAAAAAGGCTGAAATGATCAGCCTTTTAATATTAGCGAAAATAAGATTTATATTTTATTAATACCCTCGGAAGAAACACAGTCCGAAGATTAAGAACCCCAATGTCAAAGGAACAGAAAGAAAAAAATGTTCGACTACACCAAAGCTAAAAATGATACCAATATTAGTTGAAATAAAAAATCCCATTACACCAAGTAGTATTGGAAAAATAGCCATGAAAAAAATGTATAGCATGACTTTCAAAACCTTGTGATTTTGGAAGAATCTACGTTTAAAAAAATCTTTGCTTGGGCCACTTAAAATCATGACTTCACCTATCGCCCATATAACTTATTAAGTTTACCTGATACTATTTCACTAAACTTTACGTAAATAGTGATTGCCGTTTTCGCTAATTGAACTTCAAGATGTTCGTTAATACGAATGTAATACCCTTTATTCATATTTAGATTTGTTGTTAATTCCTCGATAGCCTTATCAAAATTTTTTTCATCAATGTCTAACAATGACTCATCAGCACTGATGCTTAAATCAATTGTTTTAGCTATTTGTTCAAAAGTACGAACCATATTGAAACATTGGTCTATTTTTCTTTTCTTATTGATACCAGTACCATGAATACGTGTTTTAGGTGATTTCTCAACAAATTTAAAACTCCATATCGTATCGTATATACCGACTTGATTAGCAAGCACATCAATCAGTGATGAATTATTTGAAAGATCATTCATAACAGATAGTGCCTTACGTGCAGCATTAAGCCCAAACACTTTGCCGTTTTGTGTGCAGTACTTCGTATAGAACATTGTTTTAACCTCTAAACGATAGTTACTCTTACTGACAATCTGATTATAAACCTTTATCCAATAGATATTGCATAGTGTTAAATACAAAGGATCTTTATCAGTCTCTTTTTGTAGTTCTGGAAGTACAGCATTAAGATCTGAATGCTGGTTAAGCTGTAATATGCTTAATTGAACTTCTGGATCAAAGTTTACAAATACTTTTCTAGCTTCAAGTAGCGCCGTAGTCTTTGTAGAAAACTCCTTAGTGAGCTCTTGTAATATTTGTTCTATTTCAGACTTCATCATAGTCGGTTTAACCCCAATTATCTAACAACAATAAGTAAATTAAAATAAATAGCCAATAAAGCGTTGGACACAACTATTAGCTCACCACAAAAATCTAGGTAATTGAGATTAAACTAGGCTCTTCTTGAATCAACATTTGAATACATCCTACGATTGAATAGACGAAAGGCCTGTAACCAGGCCTGGAAAATGATTACTTTGTATAAATCACATTCTTATATTGTGTTTGGAGCTTGTAGAACTCACGGTGAGATAGCTCTTTAGGGTTTTGAGCCATGATCGTATAAAACTTACGAATCTCTTGTTCCTTTTTTTCCGATGGTTCACTGATCTCAGCAATACGCACGGTTTCATACCAGCCGACTACTTGGCCATAGTCTTTAGATGCGATTTGCGCCGTAGAATAAAATACATAAGAAATAATAATGGTTGCAACACCAGTAATCGCTAGCAACGTAAATGTCGTGCGACCCCATGCAAGAAGCTTTGCTTTGTATTCATCAAGAGCAAGCAACCAAGTACCAACCATCGCAAGAGCTAAAATATCACCTAAAATCATTTTGGTTTTCCTTAAATAAATTCACCTTTCGCTTTTAATTATAGAAAATAAAACCCTTAAAATTTTTTTTCTAAAAATAATTATTCTTTTTTTAAAATATTTAAAAAGACTTATAAAACCACTTTAATCTTGCTTAAAAACGCATACGCTGATTTTAATTGATTAAAATAAAACTCATGTTTTAATTTTAAGAGAAAAGTTAAAACCTTTTAAGGATTGATACTATTTATCTATTCCAACAGATAGGCGATCCCCTATGCACTCATTACCAGTTGACGCTAAATCAGCAAAACATTTTGCATCGAATCCTTTAAGTGATTGGGCAATAGGACTTGTCAAAGCTGATGCGGTGAATAACCACCTTAGTTTTGATGCTAACTGCAACCTTCAGTTAAGCACCGTTTTTGATTTTATTGCGATTGCGGATACCGAAGCAGAAGACTTTGAATCGCTGTTTTTAAAAGAGTTTGGTGAGGATTTCACACCATTAAGTCACCTTGAATATGAATCAGTGAATAGCTTGGTTGAAATGATTACATCGCAATATGACACGGCGATCGAAACCGTTAGACACATCATTATTGAACGTGAATTGAACTAAGGATCTGGACGCATGAATAAGCTTGTACTTGCCATTGAGTCAGGGCGTATTACTGACGGAGAAGTTTTATTTTCACAGTTGAATCAGCTTAAATCTGGTCAAATACCCGATATGGTAAGTAGACAGCAATTTGCTGAATTGTCTGAAATGGTCAATGCCTTTCAGGATGTATGGATGGATGAACCAGCATCTTTTTTTCAGCCTATCCAAGACTTTTTAAAGGCGATTGATTTAGAAGTCTACAATGATTTCAGCACTGATTTTGACTTGTGGTACTACTACGAAGCACCAGAGCAAAAATACGAAGCAACAGTAGCAACTAAACCATTATTCACGGCACCAAAACTCACCGCTACTGGTGAAGTCTACAACTGTCTATTGACCGTTGAACAAGCTCAAAACTATCTAAATAAGGCAATTCAATTTGCTCGTGACCATAACATGCCAGTGCCAAAGTCATGTAATGAACCGTTTATCGTAACAGATGGTTTAGAGGTTGGATCTGAGTTGATCTACTCAGGCGTAGGCACAGATAAAGCCGTATATACGGCAATACAGCTCATACAAGAGGCAATACTCAATAATGCTGGTAAAGAGCATGTGTTATGCCTAAGAGGTTTTTCAAACAGCTTAAAACCATTGGTAAAGTCTGCATTAGGAAAGGAAGTTTACTTAACCAATTGCACACTAGGGAAGCTGGCAGATCTTCTTGATCGCCCTGAAACATGGTCAGAGTTCACAGAACACTTTAAACAAAACTAATCAAGCTCATTGCTTAAAACTTGGAGATACGACAATGCAACTACACAATTTGAATCCTGGTACCGATAAAATTCGCCACATTCTGAAAACCGAGAGTGCTACATATAACGGCGTTCCGTCATGCGTAATCAATATCATTGGGCAAGCAAAAAAGACTGTTCCCAACTTTATTGAAGTGATTTTTGTTGAGGTTGTATTGTTTCATCCCAAAGATGGTGAAGTATACGAAATTGAAGTGAGTGCACCGTTACAGGTTGAGCCTGTTGCCGAAGCTCACCGCATTGGAATGTTCAATCCAAGCGAAGCCAGAGCGCTTATTGAGGGTGAAGTGCTGGATGTAGCAATCAACCTACAACGCAAGGCAATTGAGGGAATGATAGAATATGATTTGCTCTCACTAGACGGCCTGGAGAAGTTCAACGCATGGAATGGGATCTCACCTGAAAGCCTATTGCTTGAAAGCTTTGAATGCGTGACCGAATACAATGGACTTCACAGCACACACTTTATGGCCAGCAAGGTGCAGCAAAAAGTAAACAAGTACCTTAAAAGAGATTTGTTCTAATCAGATCCATAAAAAAAGAGAGGTTTGCCCTCTCTTTTTTTTGGCCATAGATTTATGGCCGTAAGCGGTGTTTTTTAATTGATTAAAGTTGTCGCACGTATATGTTCTGAACGCTCATTTGATTTTTTCATTTAACAATATACTCATTACAGATTTTTATATCATTGGTATTTGTTCGATCAGTTGAGAACATAACAAAATGTTGTTTTTTCATAAGCATATCGACATCATCCTTTAAGCTTTTTACAAGCAAGAAATATTCAAAACCATTTAATCGACCATCACGGCACACTTCTTTTTTGGTCAGCATTGTATTAATGCTATTGAAGCCCTCATTGCTTTCTTGCAAGCCTTTTAATTGAGATGAATAATCATGTTGTACTTTGGCTGGAACAGGAAATACAAAATAGAACAACAGTAGGTAGACCGTGACAGTTCCAATGAGTAGAGGTAATGCAGTTTTGCTCTGAATCGGCAATTTTCTATAAATGTAATAGGTAGGAGCCACAGCTAAGTACATAAGCAGTAGCGGAAAGAACCAGACGGCATACATCACTCTTGAGTAGCTATCCCCCATTCCATGAAAGACCAAAGCCAAAACAACAACACTGGCTAACATAGCCAGTGGTATTAAAAGGAGTTTTAAAGGTTGAGCCATAAACACCTGAAGCATTAAAAAGGAATGACTATCGAATTAATTTCATTAAAGAAACTGTAATCCAGTAGCTTATTGATGTTAGTAGATTTGCCCTTTTGTATCGTGCAGCAACCCACATTCAGATCTTGAAAATGAGGCAATAACGCACCAATACTGTTTGAATCAACATAAAAGACATCACGTTTAATTGAGAACGTCACTTTAGCTTTACGGTTATTGTCATTTAGCTTTACATGAAGTTCTTTGTTCTCATTTTTAAGAGAAGTAGAAAGGATTTTACAGTCTTGTTGAATACGCTGGTGAATAGCAACAACAAGGTCACTATAAGAGCTTGCATAAACGAATAGCTTGTCAGTTAAGACTTCTACACAACCGTTGTTATATTCAAAATCTAAATCAATCATTACGCATTTCATTAAAGCCATTTCCACTACTCCAAGTTTTAAGCGTTGTGCTTATTTAATTTAATTATAGTGGAAAAGTTAGCTTATAAATTTTTTAAAAAAAATTTATAACCGTGGTTTTTATTAAAATATCTATATAGACAATTAAGCTAATTAAGTGGGTAATTATGAATATGTTGGTAAATATAAAAAGAGAAGTGCAAGCATCTGAATTAGACTTTGTTGAAGTCAAAAAGCTAATTTTGCAATGCGAAAAAGCAAAATCGTCAATAAAGGTCATTTATGAATCCATCAAAGATATTGAACTTGATGCTTATCAGATTGTGAGTGCAATCACCCGAAAATCATATTCATCATCATTCAACACTGAAGAATCTGCTTTAAAACAAATATCATCATGCTTCTGGAGGAAGTTAACTGAGATCATCAATCTTAGAAACTTCATATCTGAAAAAGAATATGATGCGTTGCAAGATAAAATTGCTCGTCATGCAATTGAAGATTTCACGATGGATAACGTGAATGTATTTTTAGAATCTATCTGGTCTACACGCCACATGGCATATGCACGTAAAGTTGATTCATTGTTTAGTCAATTATCAAGCAAATACAAAACCAATCTTGGTGCTGGTATTAACCCGTGCGTGATCATTCATCACAATAGCTACCATTCTTATTGCAGACGAGATAATTTAGTGGAAGAAGTACGCTTTATAGCAAGGCAGTTATTTGGCAAGCCTTTAGACCACACCAGATTAGATAAACTCAGGTTACACCGTGGTATCTGGCATAGCATTGATGATAATTTATTACGCATTAAGATCTACGAAAACGGTAACTGTCATATCTTGTTTAATCAATGCGTAGTTGATCGCATTAACCAGGTATTAAACCTGTTATATCCAAATCAAATTGGCATAGATCCAAATGTAAAACACAAACGCCGTGCGTATGATGAACCTATTTTGTAAAGCACATTAAAAAACCCTCAATTGTTATTGAGGGTTTTTTTTAGCGATATACGGTACTAGTTTTGCGATCGTGCCACTGGTGAACATACACTGACCATCAAGCAAAACCCACGGCGTTTATAACTGGCTCAAGAGCTTGCTCCGTTCCGCAGCTGCTTTGTCTTCAGGTGAAAGTTCTTTAGGTCTTAAATCTACAATCATGCGTTGAATAGCTATGTATTCAGCATTGGTGATTATGCCATCCTCTTTTGCTTTGACAATAAAGGTCTTTAACGGTTCAAGTTTTTTGAGTTTTTGAAACTCAGGATCTTCAATCATTAATTTCAGATCTGCATTGTCCATAGGTAAAGTGAGCCGGAGTGTTTCTTGTCTAACTAGTGCTTGTTGTTTATCAGTGCTTTCTTTAAACGTTAATGGGCATTCCCAACCCCACTTTTGTTCAAAAGCTTTCGTATACATGCCAGCACTATTACGGTCATCTGGCAAACGTTGGTATATACAGGCAACACCATCGGCATTTCTTTTGCTGAAAATGGTACCTGAACGAAGTACATCAACTTGAGAGCAACCAGCCCCAAAACTAGTGATCAGAGCGATTGTGATTGGTTTAATAAAACGCATAGGACTACGCCCCCTTTTGGTTTGTTGCTGTAAGCCACATTTCAATAAGATCTTGTTCAGGTGTATCAGCAAGCACCGTCACGTTATAGCCACCGCTAAACTGGTGTAATTCAGCACAGTGCTCAACATCAGACGCCGTGAGTACCAATTCAACATCAAAATATTGAATCACTTTAAGCACCTGGTACTTAGCTTTAAAGAATCCATTGTTTTCAGCTAATTTCATCGCTTCAGCAATGGTGATGTTTTCAAGTACAAGACGGTCTTGAGCTGGTTTATCTTCATATGTTTTAAAACTTAAAAATGATGCGTTTTCATCAACGATATAAAGGTTGGCACATAACGCACGTTGCTTGATATGTTCGATTTTATATTCATGGTGATTCATATTTAGGATACTAGGATCTAATAACAACAAGGCTATTTTAACTATGTTTTTAGGTTGTGAATTTTTTTCACAAAAATACAATTCGACAGGATTAATCACTCAATCTATAAAAATTTTAATGTCAGGAATACCACTTTTAAGCAGTTGTACAAATCATTTTTATATAGCGCCATACAACACCAAAATAAAATGCTGTATCCCCTGAAGCTGGATAAGGTACAGGTGAATAATTTTTTTTGTATGGCAGGGGCAAACAATGAGTAAAAATTGGTATATACCACCAATTCTAGAAGACGGCTTAATGTTCTTCTTATTCTAAGTAAACATGAAAGTAATTAAGCATAATTAAACGAACTAATTAACCCTTTAAGTATTATTAATGAATTACGATGATTCATCTAATAGAAAAGCTTATTAAGACGCATACGATATTTTTTAATTGATTAAAAAAATATTGGAAATCTTATTTTTCGAGGAAAGTTAGCCAGGTTGTTTTTGCTCATAAAATAGAACTATCAAAAGCAGAAAGCTTAAAACTTGGAGTGAACAGCATGTCAAATTTAAACGCTCAATCAGTACAGTTACAAGGCACTTTATATATCGGTTTCCCTAAAACTTTTAGCGGTGCTCACATGGAAAAATTGTTTGATGAAATATCAGATTACATCGACAACAACTGTGATTTAACCCTTGCTGATCTTCAAGCTGATAGTGACTATGCTCAACTTCAATTTCAACAGCACAAGCCGACATTGGCAGATAAAACAAATTTCTTCTTCATGGACGTTGAAATCTACGTTGCAACATTAAAAGAAAACTTTGGTCATACATCAGTACTCGACCAAGTTACCTCAGTAAATATCTTTGGCAAAAACCTTGAAGACATTTGCACGTTAATGGCTCAAAACGGCTACGCATACGACCGTATAGAAGATTGTTGGTCACGCGAACTTTCTTAATTCAATTCACCCATACGCACGGATAACGTGCGTATGCCACTGAATCACATTTGAGGATATAAACAATGCAAAACCTAATTACAGCGCATTGCGAGCTAACCATCAAACATGATGAAAAACAGCAAAAAAATGTCGGGCCTGTTGTTGTGACGTTTGGGGCGATCTTTACTGCTGAGTCGGTTAATGAACTGTTTTGCGCTATATGCCAAGACGGAATCAGATTTAAAGCAATCTATAACCCCGACAATATGTATTTTTTACGCCATGAACTAAGCCCAATTGCTGATTTGTCAGTTAAGACAGACCAAGACGGCAACATTATTGTCAGTGTGATTGCATCCACTAGCCCATATTTTGAGATCAAAGTACTAAAAAATGGTTTTACCAACTCAGACACCTTAAACAGTTCTGCAATTCGCACGTTGGTTCGCAACCATCAAAGCCCATTCCAAGAGCAAATTTCTAACTACTTTGAAACAGACCCAATTTTTAAAACCATGCAATCAATTTTTGCACACACGTATTTAAGTCGATAAGGAACTTCACCATGACGACCGCTACTGCTACCGCTGAAAAGACCGTGTTCAAACGTGAAACGTTGGAGCTGAAGAACATCCATGTTTACACCCAAAACGACCGCATTAACCAAGACAGTCGCGTTGGCGACCGTGCATACGACAAAGGATTAGTGAAAGACATCCTGTTCAGCCCTATGCTTTGGGCTACCCCTGAATTTTCATCTAGCTATGTCACTCAGATTCAAATTAAAGGCACACGCATTTATGATTCACTTTGCAGTTATACGGGCGTTCGCACCTATTTTTATAAGTTGGCAAACAGTGAGTTTGGGTGCATGTATCAAAAACGTCCGTATCCACAAAACGACTTTCTCTTAATTTTTGCAAACTTAACGCAAATGTTTAACGATGCAGTTTGTTACTTTGGAAACAACAGTAATAAAAACGCTTTTCAAGGTCTAAATTTTGACATCGAAAGTGGTGTTTCACGGTTCAATTTACAGCAACGCTTATTAGAGTTTTATAAGAAGTCTAAACGCCAATTGACCATCAGTGAAACAACAAGAGGGATGCTTGGTGACTCGAATCTTCGCTATAACATCTTTGTTCGCAACCAACCAAAATTGGACAAACACGGCAAGCCGTTAAAGTGCGCCAAAAAACTCATTAAGCTTTACAAAGAGCGTGGCACAGTTGCGATCTATGGCGGTGACTGCATTTCACCACTGAAGCTCGTTAAACACCAACAAATCAAGGTAGAGAGCGAAAATGGCAAGGTTTCATATACGACTGACTTCATTACGTTGTACTCAGTAGAACAAGACATGTACACCTTATATATTCCCTATTCAGTACTTGATGAAAGCTACGGAACAACTAATAAATTTTATGGTTTGCATCTCACCCAAGAAGAAGCAGAAAAAATCATCCCGAAATTATTAGAACGTACTCAAAAGTATTTAAACCATAAAAAAGGTTAATACCCTTGCGTTGATCAGCTAATTGATCAACTGCTAGTTTTATAAACGCAAACGATGTTTTTTTAATTGATTAAAATAATCTAAAACTTAATTTTGCTAATTCAGCACCCATAATTCTACTAATGCATTTCCATCAAGCCTTAATTCAAACCATATTCAATTAACAATGAATTAACACCACTACGGCGTTATTTCTTAAATGTGGTATATGGCTTTACCAATACCCTACTCGTCTATGGCTAATTGTTCCAATGTCAGTCAAAAATGAAATATATTTTATTCGCAAAGAATGAGAATCCTGTTCACAAATGGGAACGCTAAGCAGCCTTATTTTTAAAATACCGGTTCATCTAGACTAAAGTTGAGTAAGTCTGATTAATATTGAATAAAAACCTAAGTTTTTCGCCGTATGTATTAATCTTCAAGGGTTTAACTTTAATCAAGTTTTTTTTAAATAAACTAATTTAGTTGGTTTTGATCGTTATAATGGTTTTATCTCGAGGCATATTGCCTTAAACTTGGAGCCGTGTGATGTTAAAACTATCTAGTATATTTTCTCATGAAGCTAGTATTGAATCCCTTGTTATTCAATTTGAAGCCGATTATCAAACTGCACTAAAGCAGGGATTAGATATTTACTTTGGCGTTGGCTATACAACTACTGAGGATAGTCAATCTATACAGGCGTATCTTGTGAAAGATAAGGAGATTTATAAAAAGCATTACTGGAGTTGGGAATACCCAAGAACACCACACAAAATTGAAAAAACTAAAGCTGAGCACCGCCATTGGTTAAACCTAGCTGATGTACGAAACGCTGCGCTCGAGGCGAATATTACAAATGAAGCAGATCTACAATCTGTTTTACAACGTTCATTCGCTACAATATAAAAAGGTAAACTAAATGATTAAAAAAAATGTGGATTTTGAACGTGCTTCTGATGTTCAAGCCATCGTTTACTCAGTAAAAGATGGATCTGCAGTTTTTGTCGTACCAAATGGCTTTGTGTTGCTGGAGGTTCCATTGTCACAAACTCAAGCCGAGTACTTCAAGATGTATGAGAAGTCACCTAATGTTTTTGTGTTGCACGGTAAGGCAAAATTCCATTACGTGTGTGATTGTGAAGTTGAACTGGTTGGCTTTAGTATGGAAAGATCTAAGCTAACAAATCAATTGGTCAATCCAAGCTTATTTAGCCACATTGATAAACCTGCAGTCAGTATAGATTGCATCTATGATGATATGTCTGCACCAACTATAAGCCCTGGCTTTTATTGTTAATTAGCTGGTGAAAAAAAAGCCCGAAATTCGGGCTTTTAATTTGTCTGAAGACAAGTTATTTCAACTCGCACGGCGCTTTAATTCTGATGTTATTTGCCCAAGAATAAACATCCGAACCTTTTTGTGGGAAAGGCTGACTCTTAGAATACTGCAACCAACACACCGAATTATGGGTTGGATCTAGTGCTTTACGTTTTTCACGTAATTTAATCAGGCTTTCTCTTAACGCTGCAGTATCGTATTTTGGATCAAGTGACATAAAACCTACCGCAAACAGATCCGCATAAGATTCTCGCCATAGTTGAGTTTTACCGCTACTTTCAGCCGTTACAAAGGTAGATACATCATCCATCTTTACTTTGGACCGATCAGACGGCGCAATTGAATTTAATGCTTTAAGTGGCTGGCCAAGTTCACCAGGCACATCGGTCGCACGATCTAAACAGTGAGATAACTCGTGCGCTAATATCAGCATTTCCCAATCGTTGTAGCTTACATCGGTTTTTGCTGCTTTATACATGGTGTTCATGCTGGTTTTAGACATATTCACCAGGCAATATCCTGTACTAGATCTTAATGAAGCTGGAGAAGCTTGCGGTATATCCAAGGAAGTTAAAGCCCAACTTTCGTTAAAGTCACCTAACACAAGTGGCGCGTTGTAGTTTTCCTTGGCAAACTTTTGTAGTTGATTGAAGTTGCTACCCGGTAGCATCGCAGCAATATGGTCATGGTTGAACTGTTTCTTTTCTAGCGTTTTGAAACACCATATAAAACCATATGACAGTAGAAACATTAGGAATGGAACAACAGCAACAGAGAGCATAAGTAGCATAAAGTTTTCGTCTAGTCGCTTGGTTCGGTCTTTGGTCTTAATATAAGGTGTTGCCAAGCACCAGCTGAGCACTACTGTCATCAAGATTAAAATAACAAGAAAAGTCATGGTGTAGCCAACTGGTTGAATAAACGTAAAGGCAATCCACGCAAAACAAGTTAGGACGGTTAAGGTCCACAAAATGATGTTTGTTTTCACGCCGTTGGCATCCCTAATCTATAAAAATAAATGTGGCCCATTAAACGGGCCATATTGAGTCTGTTCTCTTCATCATCGCCAATGTGGTCGATATAAATATATTAATAAACCATCAAAGCTAAAAACTTTTCTTAAAAATTTAAGATGCCTGCACACCAGGATAATCGTTGTAGTTGCCATCTATTAATTGATTGGTAGACTTACTAACAACATCATACCAAATCGGCATGCATTTCGACTTGTCACTTTGATCGATGGCCATGTATGGAAGTCCTAATTCGTTTTGAATCAATTCAGCATCCATAAATGGCTCAAGAACCTTCATAGGAATGGAAAACAAACACTCAACATACCCATTATCATGAATGACCTTCCGGCTGGCTTTAGAAGCACTGTCAAAGCGCAATGCATTCCACAAGTGAGAAGCTTCATTGATGGTATGTGGTTGTTTTAGGTAATTAGGATTTTCAGACGCATAGATCGACAGTGTATTCACATCAATCATCAGCTTAAGTACACCTGAACCGACCATATGTTCAATCGGTATATACAGCATGATAGCGCCGTATCCTAAGCTTCGTTTTTTAGCATCTGGATGTTCACCAATACCACCAATAACGCTATGAATAAGAATAGGTAGAGTTGTGTTCATTTTATAAACCTTTCAATAGTTTTGCTTAATTTGGTTTTGCTGACTCATATTACTCACCATTAGATTACAGCCATTAATATTGATTAATGACTTCATCCATCACATAAATTGAGTAGTTGTACTGGTCTAAGCGATATTTGCTTTCTTCAGTATGTTCACTGGCCAATGCTTGTAGTTGAGTTTCGTTCATGGAGGAAGCATAGCGGTTACGGATTGATTTAAGCTGGCTCAATTCTAAACGTCCAGTACTCTTGGTCAGATTGCTGACAGTTGTGAATAGATCCTGATCATATTCTTGCAATTCACCATACAGCCAAGCAAGGTGTTCTGCATTGATGTATGGGTTATTTTTTTCATAGTAGTTTTTCAGTTTCAATAAACTCAAACCACATATGAACAAAGCAACCATAAGGCTAATGACAAGCCCCTCACCGAGTTTAAGTAGGTACAGGAATATAAAGATACTAATCACGCCAATGGCAATAGAGATATATCGCATGGTTTGATTTTGGAACATTTCTAACATGGCAATTACTCACTTTTTGTAATGTTGTTTTGATAAAGATGGTCTATTTGAGCGATGGCAAGTTTCATGCGTTCCGTGGTGCAAGTCAGGTCGTCATCAAAACGATGGTTGAATTCAACAATCCCCTGTTCTTCCATGTCTTGCATTTCACGCTTAGCATTACTTAAGCCTTTTTCTATACCAACCAGATTCAAGTTAAAGAAGTCTTCTAGTAACTTTTCACTCTCAATGATTTGTTTGAGCTCAGTGACATAGACTTCAGTTTTCTTTTTGCTGATTTCCGCAGCCATCGCATAACGAAAGTTGCCGTTTACAACAACAGTTTTGAGATCTGGTGAATATTCGTTGTATTCACTTGGAATTCGACTAACGGACTGGACGGCGTGACTCCAGCCATACTTCTGAAAATATTCAATTCCCGTCATGGTATATACCTACGATTGTTCTTTTTTAAGTTCAATAACAGCCAATAACGCTTTGTTTTGGCGTTCCAATTCATATTGTTTTTGGCGGTCTATATTTTGGCGATCGAAAAGTTCTCTAATCTGCTGTTTGTAGTGGTTGTCATAGTACGAATAGGCTTTACGTTCTGCTTTTCTACGTGCAAGGCGAACTTTGGGATGCCAGTTGAATTCTTTGTCGTCTGCATAACCCCTCATGAACTCAACCAGTTTGCTATCACCACGCATTTTACAAACCTTAATGAAGCCCATTTCTAAAACTGTAATTGGCGCACGGCGCGGATCTCCAAACTCCCAACGCCGTTTAATCCCAAAGCCACACATCTCTATTTGAACAGTAATCATGGTTTAACCTTTATCAAATGTTTGAGCTTCTGGATCTTCGACATTAAATCTGGACCATCACTTTCATGGTAAACAAGGTGTTCATTAACGTATGTGATAAAAGCATCCAATTCAGTTTGAATCGTTGCCAATTGATTACGTAACCACTGGCATGTGGCTTCATCTTGTTTTATCGCCGTTTCTATATGAAAGCAATAAAGTGTCATACTATGTTGTGTATAAGTGTTTTATTTTATTGATATTAAATTTAAATGATATTTATTGAAGTATCATACTATACGCAAAAACTAATCTAAGTATAATTCTATTGAAATAAAAAAAGTTTCATACCAAAATTCCAATATGCTGAAAATAATAAATATATTTTCTTTTTTTTGAAAATTGGTATGAAACTTTTTTACTAAGTATTACTGTTTATTATTTAGTATTGAACTTTATTACTCAAAAACACCAGGTACATTCGGCCTAATTTTCTTTTTTGGTGTCTGTTATCTCATTTCTCAAATTTGGAATGCTATTGAGAACTGGCAGCTATACGAAGCCCCAGCTAAATATGTACTTTTCATTTATCACTATATGGTTTATGAGCCTTTAGCATTTGGAAAAACTATAAATGACTTTTTAATTGTAAATACCCTCACCCCTTTTGATAATTTAAATTTTGTTATTAAGTGGGCCTTTGTAATTCTTTATTATTTTGGATTATTTTGTGTTTATCTGAAATATGTAAGTTTTCTTAAAAATGTGGGTTATAAAAAGTATAGATTTTTAATTCTGCTTTCCCCAGCTATTCTTTTAATGGTTTATTATTCTATTGAATGGCTATTTAGTTAAATTATTTTTTCTAAATCAGACCATTCAACTATATTTTTATTTGCCATTCTCATTTTTTAACTCCAAATTAATTAACATTATTAACTTCCCAACCATCCCATTTTCCACCACTTTCCATGATGCCTAACAAAGATTTTTCTTGGTTATTCCAATCCCATTTACCCCAATATTTTTTTATCTCACTAGGACAGCCTTTATCAATAAAAACCCCAAAACCGAAAAGCATTCCTTGAGATTGTTTTACAAAAACTTTACAGCGATCATCATTTTCGTCATAAAGTAAATGACCATTATCTATAACCAGTGCCATTAAAATTCTCCTATTACCTGTCAATCAGTAGAGCTAAAATTTTTAACTGTCTTAGCCCATTGTTCAAACAATGCGCCACCATTCACCAACCCCTTATATTCAGGCCCATCTAAATACTCATGCACTTCTCTTGTTGGAGAGCGATCCATAGCTAGGATAGCCATGCAGTCTTGAAACAGGTTCAAGTCAAGTTGACGAAAATCTGTTAAGTCAAATGGAAATCTTTGACCGTCATAGCAGCCAAGCAGAAATTTACGAACTACAAGGCTTTGCCCTGTATCAGATTTTGCCACTTCAACTAATCGTTTTAGGATCGGTACACCCTTTGCTTGGGCATCTTGTTTAAACGATTCTTCCTGGTTCAATCGCTGGAACAATTTGCCTTTCATTGCGTCTAGGTCTTGCTGTGTTGGTTGAAATAGTTTAGGGCCAGTCATATAAATTATCCTTTTGGAGTTATTAATTTTACGATATTGATAAGACTAAAAAACCCTCTTTATTGAACAATGCGACAGGGCATGTCGCATAATTTAATTTTAGTTATATCGTGCTATATAATTATACTTTTAAAAACTCTATCAATAAACTATACCTGAATGATAGCGAGCCAAATCGCATACAATATCTATCATTAGACTTAATGCAATAATTAAATGATAGTGTTATCATTAATCTAATAGAATTAAGATTAAATGATAGAAATGAATACACGTATTTATCTACGAGCTTCAACTAAAGATCAAGATGCAGAAAG
>JQCU01000089.1:0-3126 GCA_000761495.1 Acinetobacter idrijaensis | reverse complement strand
AAATGGTCAGGCGTACCGTGAGCGTGTGGAAATTACCGTTCATCATTCTGGGCGTGCTGGTGCTGATATTGGCAGGGATCAGCCTGTTTCTCACGTACTGGAGCGTGAACGAGTACCAGAACATGACCGAATGGAAACGGTCAGCCGAGATATACCAGACGCAGAGCCACAATATCAAGCTGACCAACTGCACCATGGACGACAAGAGCAAACGACCGTGCGTCGCCGTCGATCCGGCATATCAGAACGAAAACTGGGGCGGGAAGAACGAAGCCTACCGAATTCTAGCGAAGTGAGTCACCATGACCGAGACAGAACAACTCTTAGAGAACGCCTTGAACACCTTGTTACAACAGCAAGAGACCGTTATCAGCAATTTATCTCAGCGTATCGGGGAACTCGAGACACAGAACAGTCAGTTAGCCATGCAATACAGGGAAATCAGTCAACAGTTAGCGACTTTAACCGGACTGCTGAACAGGTATCAGAACGGCTGACACAGCAGATCCAGCGACAGGAGCAGAAACGGAGTCGGGGTTTCAGCATAGGTTTCTAATGCTAAGAATATTGATTTGTGGTCACAATAGGTACACAATAGCTATAATTCAACGGGAGTTTTTGTATTAACTCCTGATTATTTAGGAGGTTATTATGATCGCTGACGCAACTGTTAAAGCCCGAATCCCGCAGGATGTTAAAGACCGTGCAGTACAGGCACTTGAAAAAATAGGACTTAATACTTCCGATGTGATCCGTATGGTTATGATGCGTGTTGCTGACGAGGGTAAACTTCCTTTTGAGGTAAAAACCCCGAATAAAAAAACGCAAATCGCCATGTCTGAATTAGATTCAGGAAAAGGTCAGCGTTTTGATTCAGTTGATGCTCTTTTTGATGATTTGGGTATCTGATGCTTATTCCTGTACAGTCCAGTGCCTTTAAGTCGGATGTGAAGAGACAAAAGAAACGTGGTAAGGATATGGGTAAGTTAAAAAAGCTCATTGAGTTACTGGTTAATGAGGACGATATACCACCGGAGTATGTTGATCATCCTTTGTCAGGACACTGGCGTGGGTACCGTGATGCTCATATTGAAGGTGACTGGTTACTGATTTATAAGGTTGATGATGACGAGTTAAAGCTTGCCAGAACCGGTACGCATCAGGATATTTTCAGTAATTATTAACGCTCCTCTGAGAGCGTTTTTTATTCTCAGGGGTAAACCGCTTTAAGCCACAAACAAGTTTGCGACTTTCATCGGTTTGGCGATGAAAACCGGACGAAAAAACGGGGTGTTAAAAACGCCATCAAATTCAACAAAAACCGTTATAAACTTTCAGGATAGATTTGGGTGTTATGAGATGTGTTTTGTGCTTAAAATCGCACTGAGGCGTTCTTATGGTGTCTGACGGGCGGTTTTGAGGTGTAAACTCACCCGTTTAACATAATGGGTCTTATATGTATAAATTATTGATAATTTAAATGGTGGTTTATGTTTAAGCAATGGGTAGCCTGGGGATCTCTCTTTTTATTGCTATTTGTAATTATGGGGGCTATTGATTTCTCTCCGTTTGAAGAGACATTATTTTTTAGTAACTTCATGGCTAACTCCGAGTTTATAAAGACATTTTTATCAGTTTTTATTCTTTTCCTTGTGGCTTTTATTTTGTTTGTTGGTGCCATAAATAAAAAATATTCATTTAAGGTTGAGCAGCTTAATTTTGGTGGTTTAAATGTACTGTTCAATAATTCAGATGCTCTTTATAAAGGTTCATTAAAAAATTACCTGAACACTAAAAGAAGTTTGTTTTTAATAAACCCCAGCCTTGATTCGTTCGAGGAGGTATTTAACTCGTACTATGAAGTTTACAAGTTTATTCGAGTTGAAATGAGAGTTTTGAATGTGAAAAGGAAGGATGATAAAAAACTTTATGAAAAATCAAATGAAATGCTAAAGAGATTAAATTTATTTTTAACTAAACATCAAAATAATTACAGAAGATGGCATAAGTATGTTTCTGATAATGATCAGGTAATGTTTATTAACGACAAAAACGAAAAAATATTTTTGACCTACCATATGACTCCAATTGGTAAGGTTCAGGAAAAATATTACCATTTCAATAAGTTGATTTCTGATTTTCAAGATATTAATTCATTTTTTTCTAATGATATAGCCCCAATTTTTGGTATTGATTGCAACAAATGGAGAGAAAATGCATAAAACGTTCATAAGTTATCATCACGATAATGAGCAAGACTTAAAAAATGAAATTATTAAAAAGTATGGTAATGAATCCTTTATAGATAAATCGGTATCTGATGGTGACATAGATCCAGACTGTGATGAAGAATACATAATGAAGTTAATTAGGGAGGATTACCTTGAAGATACAACAGTAACGGTTGTTCTTATTGGTAAAGAAACATCGCAGAGACCATTCGTTAACTCTGAAATACAAGCATCACTTTGGGGGGATAATTTCAACGGTCTAGTTGGTGTTATAAGAGATGACATTTACAGTGAGATTTTTGGTGAATCCGTGTGCAATTATTCAGGGTGTGGATGTAATCAAAAATTAAGGAGCATTATATCTCGTGGGTATAACCAATTATTACCATACTTAGTCAGAGAAAATCATAAAAAAGATGATGTTGTATATCATTATGATGATACCGAGATTTTTTGTTCTCTTGTTAAATATTCGGACTTCTTTAAAAATCCAGAATACTATATAAATCAAGCGTTTGATAAGAGGGGAAGCATGGAGCCAGCGAGAAAGAGAAATTCAAGTGATACACCAGCTATTAGAAAAGAATAAAAGACTTCACAAAATTCAGTTAGATGGTGTAGGCTTGTTTAAGAAAGAAAGCCACCTCTGGAAAGGCGGCTTTTCTTAAAGGTTGGTTCTTAGAGCTGGAACTCTTTGAACCGAGGTAACTGGTTTCGGAAGAACGCAGTCACCAAATTCTGTTCTTTCAGTGTAGCGTGTTATGACCTGAAATATCAAGACTTGGATAATCTTCCCAAACGAAAAACAGTTACCAATGGCTATCGCCAGTGGCGTTTTTACGTGTCTGTCAGGGTTGGATTCAAGAGAACAGTTACCTGAACAGGCGTGATAGTC
>JQCU01000088.1:0-281 GCA_000761495.1 Acinetobacter idrijaensis | reverse complement strand
ACATCACTACGTCCTACGATCCGCCGAAATACATCAGCTTTCCGGATTGGCGCCGACCAGGAAAATGACCCCGAGCCGCCTTTCCTGAATCCAGGCTACCTGACACTCACGCCTAAAGTGATCCGCCGCGATATCCAGCATAAATTGTCTCGGAATCCCGAGCGGGCTCTCGACGTCCAGCATGGCGCCTGTGGCCGACAAATTTCGGACGGTGCAATTTATAGCGGCACCCCCGAACGCGATCGTGCCGGCCTTCAACACCTTCTTCCGCGAGATAATCC
>JQCU01000087.1:0-7115 GCA_000761495.1 Acinetobacter idrijaensis | reverse complement strand
CCGTACCGGGTTTGTCGGAGACTTTTTTATTTAAGTTAGGCCACCTGACCTAACGTGTTAATCTTATCATCGAACATTTTTTCAAACACAAAAGGTGGCACATAACCTAGCGCACTTGTACAGCGCGCAATAACATAATTTCTCGTTGCAGTTATTGCCAGACCTTACGAACGCCATATCACCCCGAACTTTCTTTCCAAATTCGTTTGATTCGCTCAGCATGATGAAAATCATGTAGACCTCGTTTTGCTCGATGTTTCCTTGCGAAGCGATGCTTCTTATCTCAGGGAAAGTTGGTCTCCGACAAACCCGGTACGATTCATTCTGCCGTATACGTCTTGTGTTTCTTGCTCATGATAAACTCCTGATGAGTATGTATAGTTTACCAAGTTAAAACCTCTTGTTTTTTCAGCACACATCATTTAGATAAGGCAGCAACGGTTAAATTATTTAATCGCATGTAGTGATTTTTAGACCTTCAACTTGCAGTTCAAGAGATCGAGGTCTGCCAATACAAGCTAGATGTAAGCAAAATTTAAATGCGGCCAGTGCTTTGGCATCTTTTGTCGAGTAAAGCTGGAGACGAACATAATCTTCTTGAGTCGTAGGATGCTCTGTTGTGCTCGATTTAGCCAGCTTCAGTAATAAAGGTTGTTTCTTTTTATCTAGCAATTGTACCAAGTCTTGTCCAAGCAAATGCCAAAATTGATGGGGAAACAGGTCTTTTACCTTGCAATAAAATGATTCCAATTGATCAATTTTATTCCAGCGATAATGAATGCCGGTATGCGAAACTGTAACACGACTTAAAAATGTCTCAAGCACCGCTTTTATTTGATCTGGCTTTTTTTCAAAGATATTTTGAATATTTTCAAAGAAATAGTTCCTTGCTTTGCGCTCTTCAGCGGTATCTATCATCGAGGGTTTCAAAGGTTTATCCAGATGATTTGTGTTGTTGAGATCAAATAACCTTGGGTTGTTTTTTTGAGACTTGAGTTGGCCCAGTTGTTTGGCATTTTCATACCAGTAGTTAACCAGTTCGACAGGTAAACTCATTTCTTGTGATACCCGATCTGGATCATGATGAATTTCCAGTAAATTTAGGCACTTAAAAAACCATGCAAATGAAACTTTGGATTCTTTTGTTCCCGCGAAATATTTAAAAAAATCATGATGCTTTGAGTTAAATGAAACCTCATCTAGAATGTCTTCTACGTTACTTTTTAACCAGTCAGTTTGATCGTTGAGTAACTGCTGACTTAAATGACCAGCATGCTTTTCGAAATTGAATGGAGCAGAATCTTTTACTGTGTTTAAAAATTTGAAAGAAGGTAGGTAGCCCATCATCTTTTTTGCCAGTTGAGTATCGATGTCTGGGTGATATTTCAGTATTTTATGCCCAGCAATCAGGTAGCTTAGATGAATATAACTTTTAAAAGTTTCTGTAGGGTCAATGTGACCCAGTAAATGGGCAATCATAAACCAATGATTTTGACCATGTGTATGACGGAGTAACTCTGTCCGAATGGACTGATATTGTTCTTCAGTATAATCCGTCAGATTCTTGACTAGGGGAGCGTAATCGCAGTTGAGCAGAACGGATAAGTGATTGGCAGCCGTGTGTCGAAATGAGTGAAAAGAATAATCATGAGTTTTAAAAAGCTCGTTCATAATCATTCTAAAAGGTGTTGTCACCGTATGTTTGTTCAGCTTGCTATTTTCATTCCAATTACGGAATAAGTATAAGTTTTGCTGATTGAGTAAACGTTGCTCGACTACATGATTATGAAATAGTTGATATTCATCGGTTTTTAATAAGCAATACACAGGAACTTTGCGTTCAGCACTATCTGTTTTAAGTTGATGTAAGTTTCCTTTCTTTTTTGAGCCGTAGGGCTGAATCCATACTGATAGACGACTCAAACCCTCGATATCCCGCACACGTAAGCCCAGAATTTCATTAATACGCATACCGGTTCGGTAAGCTAAGATATAGATGATTTTTAATGTTTTATACATATTTTCTTGACTATCAGAACCTGCAAATAAGACATCTAACTTGTTCATGAAAGCTTGATAAGTCAAAGGGCCAATAATACGGGCTCTAGGCCTATTTTGTATGGTGAGTGATTCTAATTCGAGAGATTCAGCTTCGAAAACTGTTCGTTGAAAGCTATGGAAGCGCTTCAACATCCTGCTGGTTTGACCTCTGGATTTTTTAAATTCAGGTTGGCCTGCTTCATCTGCGAGACGGGTGTTCGTAATAATTTGTTGGTAGATCTTCGCTAGGTTCGTATTCAGATCATCTTCGCTATCTAGATATTGTAAGGAATGGGTGAGCCAGGGCTCAGCAATACGGGAGTAATAAGTGTAAATCGAACTATCTGCTAACGGTCTATTCTGCTGAAACGCTTTTTGAAATTGGTTTACGCAAAAATTAAAACGTTCAGCCAGTTGCTGAATCTGTTCTAATTCTGGTTTATAAAGGCTGATGAGCCATAAGGCGACACGTTTACTGTACTCATTAAATTTATCAGTATTTTCAAGACAATATTTAATGATTAATACATCAATGGCTTGATCAGTTTGTGATGTACGAATCAGTTGTAAAAGGTCTTTGTGAATCTTTATAACATCATCCAAAGCTTGCTGAATGTCATCATTGGAGTAAGATTTACCCACAATAGATGGTGATTTTTCTACATCTGAATCAGTAAGAGTGTCCTGCTGATATTTAAATTTTGGATGAAGAAATCTTTCAAATTCTATTTCTGATAAGCCACAGGTTGCAGTATTTTCTATAAGACATTGTGAGAGAGCAGGATCAATGTCAACTTTCGGGAGTTGCATCCAGTTAAAGTTGGCGTAGTCGCGTAATAATTTATAAGTTTTAAGATTAAATGGTAACTTAATCTTATTAAAAATAAGCTGTAGATAATCTTCTACATTCTGGTTTACTGTACGAATATTTCTGCTATTAAAATGAATTAACCATAAGCGGGTGATTTGATCAGGAATAAAATTACGCGATTTACGAATGGTTTTTTCATCAATAAATAGATCTCCATAAGAGGGAGAGAGCGGTTCTAAAAATATAATGTTCAGATCTTCGATCTTTCTGATTTTTGCCGGATCTTTTAAGTGTTCAAGCAAAGCTTCTAAAGACGCTTTTTGATTTAAGCCGGAATAAAGCATGGCAGAAATAACAATATTTCCAATGATTTCATCATCAGAAAATGTCTTGCTATCTTTTGCTAGAATCCAGTAGTCCCAAAGCTTATCAAGAACTTCATCAACCTGCTGTCCCTTCTCGATCCAGTCCATGGTAAAAACTGGTTGATCACGCTTCATCTCAAATGTCAGATTCGGTAGGGGCAAAGTCTCACGACGATTTAAATTGATTTGCTTGATATATGACCGAAAAAGCTCATGTGCATATTTTTTCCAGGCCAAGCTTGGAGCTTTGCGTTTAATAAACTCATAAATTGCGGGATATAAGGATTCAAGATGTTCTTTTTGTTCTAGTTCTATTTCTTGGAAATATTGAATTAATTCCTTTTCTACATCCGATCGAGGAGATTTCTCTTTCTCAAGACGAATTTGTTTTCTACGATTTTCTGCATATAGTGGTCGAGCTTGCTTAGTTCGTTTATTGGATGAGGACATCGAGTTCAATACCGGTAATTTGAAAATGATCTTTCATTTGTTCAAGAACATGGGCAATGCTTGAATATTGTGAAATAGATAAGCTGGAATAAGGATGAGCAGCTTCTTGCTGCATCGGTTCATGACCGAATAAAGCTAAAATTTCAATTTCGCTAATTTTATGGCTGAGAAACGCACGGGCAGTATGCCGGTGCCAGTTTTCATGTAGCAAACTTAACTCAGGGTTAGATTTTTTTATAATCGAAGGCCTTAAGGGGTACCATTGACCATCCTGAAAGATATTCAATAGTGGGAGCTTGCTCTCTAAAATTTGTTGAATATGTTGTGGAATTTCTGGCTGACTAGGAGCAATTTGAGTTTTAAAATAATGTAAAAAATCTATGAATTTCTGGAGTTCTTGTACAACAAAATGACCTAGTGGAATTAAACGTCCATAGCCTTGACGCCCACCCACCTCCTTATCAGAAACCATGCATATTTTTCTTTTCAGGTTAAAGCTTTTTAAAAAACCTGGAAATTCAGCGACGGGTCGTGCAGCAGTAAAGAGCAACAAGAAATGCCACATCCACAGATTATAGTGATTAAAAATTGCTATCCAGTCGTCTTCTTTTTGTGAAATTATTCTGAATTTGAGAGTGGCAAAGATATTTTGAATCACATTTGAAGTAGGTGCTTTGCGGCTTCCAAAGTTTTTTTCTGCAGCATATTCAATATTCTGGTATTCATCGGATAACGACTCACACAGCTCTTTTAAAATTGAGACATATTCAGTCTGTAAAGTCAGGATATTTTGATGACAATAAGAAGTAGAAGAAGACTTATTGGCATCAATACCAGTGAGAAGGTCAGCAAGCTGTTTATTTCCAGTGCGTTGCAAAATAGTCTGATGTAAAAGAGAGCCAATTCTTATTAGTGATAATTTTGGAATATAAAATTTGGCTCTCAGCTGTTTCAAATGTTGCTGAAGGTCCTCTTCCTTAACGGGGTCACCGTCTCGCAGAGATTCAATAAATGAATTCGGGATCGGGATGTCCAGATGAACTGTTTGGTTGAGCAAGCCCTCTGGATAAGCAAAATCCTTATTTTCAAAAATTGAAAATTTACTTCTCAGATAATATTGTCCATTGCTTTGCTTGATCTGTTGGCGAGCATTTAAATTTTTAGCACGTTTACTTTGTAGACGGAGCCACTCCTGGATTTTATTTCCTGTCAGAAATGACAGCATCAGGATCAAGGATGCCTTCTTTTTTTTGATTTCTTTATCCTTGTCTTTAGAGTCTTCTTTAACCTCAACAATGTAATTTTTATATAGTTCAGTAATTAGGGCACTTATGCTTGTGGTATTAGGAAAGAGGCTGCTGTATGGCAGCAAATGTTCTTTCCGTTGAATATGTTTGGCAACCAGAGGCAGCACATAGCTTTGGCCGGATTCTGAATATGCAGCAAGGGGGGTAACGATGGTTGGGTCTACAAGTATTTGACGTGTATCTTGGTCATCTAATTGTTCTTCTATATTAAGAGCTTTAGACTTTTGACCTTTTTTAATTTCTGAACTTTCTACAATCAGCTGATCTTCATCTAAAAAATCATGTTGAAGTTGAGTCTCGATGCTCGCTTTGGCAATTTTGGCCTTATTGTTTAAAATATAAGTAAATGTAATGCGTAGATTATTCAGTAGATTTTTTTCAAAATCATTGGATGGATCTGTATTGAAATTACTTAAATATTGAACAAATTCAGTTAACGAAAGCGTAGGATCTTTAAGATGCTTTTCCCAAAGGATCATGTATTCGCGTGTATTTTGATATTCTTTATCGGGATTCAGAACCCTATTGGCCACACGGAAGCGTTGAAATAAGCGTTTTACAGTATTGAAATGTTCAGTGTAGTCTTCTTTAAAAAGCTCAGGTTTAATGTCTGGAAGGGCAATTAAATAGATTGCTGCTTTTAAGACCAGGATATTCCAGATTAAAGCGTTTTCTTCCGACTCTGCTAATTGTGCAATTGAGTTCACATACCAAGTAACTGGTGTTGCGCTAACAGTATGTTTTCGAGAGGAGACCAATGCAGCTGGTCTAGCAACAACAGAATTGGTTTCTAGATCAAAATCTAATAGATCGAGATTCAGTCCTTCCAGACATTGATCAGTTGGGTGCGAAGTCAGTAAATCAGCAACATATTGAATATGTTCGGTACGTTGGAGCTGCTCATCACCAAAGAGTTTTTCCAATGTCTGTTTTAATGATACCCCTGGAATATCAGCAATATTTTGATGGGTTGGGTTGGATTCTGACATTATGCTTTCCATAGCTGATCTGGCGTGAGAACGAAGTCCGCATTATTTAAAAGCTGTTGTACAACTTCACTAGTTTGTTCTAGTTGATCAAGCACACTTTGTCTTTTTCGGTTTATAACTTTATTGCGATAATTCAGCTGATATCGTGTGTATGAGAGTCGTTTTGCTAGCAGGTCTAAGCTCATAGTACGGTGAGGTTTGAAAGAATTTTCTTTGTTTAACTTGTAAATAGCCTCGGCAGAAATGTATTCATTTATTAAGTTATGTAACCTTTTGGGATTTAATCGATTAAGATCATAATAAGTAGATGATAGAAATTTTAGAAATTCGGAACTAGCCACATTTTTTAATAGTTCGATTTTTTTGTTATCTTTGGGAAGAGAATGGATAATTAGATTAATTTCTTTGGGTGCATTCTGAGTCCAGTATAGGAACCATTGGATATTACTGGCGATGGTATAACCGGATAGATTAGTATCTTTCCAGACGTGAATTTCGGGACGTGGATTCAAGATACCTAGATCTGTTTTTAAAGCTTTGAAAGCCTCTTGATAGCAAAGATAAATTCCAGAAAAATCAGGGTGTATACTGATTTGGATTTTATTAAAATTTTTGCACAACAATTTTTTAGGTGCGCCAAATTTTTCATTGAAATCAAAAGCCGTTTGCATATTTACTTGGTGATTATATAAAAAAATCAAGTAAATATTCGTATATTCGTTAACAGTCAGACAATGGCTAAAAATTCCATATATTGTGCATCTAAATTTCAAAAACCACTAGACCTCTTGCGAAAGTAAAAACCACCTCAATCTAAATTTCATGAGATATCAGAAATTAAATCGTTTTTCAGATTCTGAATTCCAGCGCTTGGTTGGTGTACCTCGACCAGTTTTTAGTGAAATGATCGAAGTTTTAAAAGAAGTAGAATCACTTAAAAAGAAATCTGGGCGTCCTCATACTTTAGCTATAGAGGATCAATTATTATTAACACTCAATTACTTACGGAATTACAGCACTCAATTGGGGTTGGCTGCAAATTACCATATCGCTGAAAGTAATGTGAATCGAACCATTAAAAAGGTTGAAGATGCATTGATGAAATCAAGACGTTTTACTCTGCCAAAACGAAGCATTACCACAGCAGACGAAC
>JQCU01000086.1:0-1263 GCA_000761495.1 Acinetobacter idrijaensis | reverse complement strand
ATGGCTTAAAGCGCTAAATCAATCACAATACGACCATCAATTTTGCCATGTTCCATGCGCTCAAAAATATCATTAATATTTTCGAGTGGCTCAACACTGATATGTGCCTTCACTTTACCACGCGCTGCAATATCCAGAGCTTCTTTCAAATCTAGACGTGTTCCAACAATCGAACCGCGTACAGTAATGCCATCTAATACCATATCAAAAATAGACAGATCAAACTTACCTGGAGGTAAGCCATTAAGCACCATCGTACCGCCACGACGCACAATAGCAACCGCCTGCTCAAAGGCTTTCGGAGAAACTGCCGTCACCAACACACCATGACAGCCATCTCCTGTGGCTTTAATCACCTCATCTTTGACATTCACTTTGAGCGCATTAATTGCAACATCTGCACCCAGTTCTTTTGCCAAATCAAGTTTGGAATCATCCACATCAATTGCGACAACATTGAAGCCCATTGTTTTAGCATATTGCACCGCAACATGTCCTAAACCACCAATTCCTGAAATTGCGACCCAATTCCCCGTCTTGGCTTCTGTCATTTTTAGACCTTTATAGACAGTTACGCCAGCACATAAAATTGGTGCAATTTCCAATAAATCTACACCTTCTGGAATTACACCGACATAATCACCATCAGCAAGGCAATACTCCGCAAAGCTGCCATTGACGGAGTAGCCTGAGTTTTGCTGTTCTTTACACAAAGTTTCCCAGCCCGCATAACAATGATCACAATGCCCACAAGCTGAATATAGCCATGGAATTCCAACTTTATCCCCCACTTTGAGATGTGAAATTCCTTCGCCAATTTCTATCACTTCACCAACACCTTCATGCCCAGGAATAAATGGAACAGTTGGTTTAATCGGCCAGTCACCATGCATGGCATGAAGATCGGTATGGCATACACCTGTTGCAATCACTTTGACCAGTACTTTACCAGCACTGACTTTTGGAATAGCGACCTCTTGGATTTCTAAGGGTTGATTAAATGCTGTGACAACAGCAGCTTTCATTGTGCTTCCCATGTTATTTTCCTTATTATTGAATTGATCAAGAATATTGACAGTTTTCAATTAACTTAACTTAATCATCATTCTCATTAATAACCTAAAGTATTTTGGGTAGGTATTTGGTAGGTATTTGGTAGGTTTTATGTGAATAATCTCAGATTAGCTCATTTTAAATCTTTTTTTAAATAAAAGAGACCTTTGCACGAAACAGCCCCTTTGCTCGAGGCATACCACCAAACCG
>JQCU01000085.1:0-5897 GCA_000761495.1 Acinetobacter idrijaensis | reverse complement strand
AAATCCAGTTCAAATGAGCAGAGTGTTATCTTTTAAATCTTTGTGCAACAAAGCCATTTTAAACTGTATAGCGTTTGCTCAATCCCCACTCTGCCAAAATTCGGCGGTAAGTGGTTGATGAACGATCTGCCTCAAAATGTGCCTCCATTGAAATATCTAAAGGAAGTTCTTCTGGTTTTTGGCTTTCCACCATGTCCTGATCTTCAGCGAAGATTTGTGCATTGAAATCATAAACTGCCTGTAAGTCTCCTGTAGTATCAAAGTTACGAGTTAAGGGAACGAATAATCGCGTTTTATTGTGCGAAACTGGACAGCACGCATTTAAAATTTTAAGTAAGCCATTTTCAGGAAAGTCGATAGTCAAAATAGCTGAAAATGGTGGATAGACATCGAAAGTACGTTTCCATAAAAAATCATCTGGTGCTAAATGTTGTAAGCCATGCGGATAGTTACTGACATCACTCACATACTCTGTATGTAAGCCATAATCCGTTCGAACGGTCGAATATTTTTGTACTTTAGGATTTTCACGATCAGCAAAACTTTGGTTATGTACCCATGCAAAGTGCGCAACATCAATAAAGCCTTCAAGCTGACGGCCACTTGATCCAGCAATATCGACAAATGGAGGGAGAATTGACTGATGTTCTTCACTGTCCCACGTGTCTAAATCTGGAAAATTGGCTTTCGATACATCGCGGTTAAATAAACTGGTCCAAATAAGTCCATATTTTTCTACAACTGGAAATTTGGTCAGTGAAAAACGATCTGAAATTTGTGTAAGTTCCGGCTGTGCAGGAATTTTTACACACTTTCCTTCACCGTTATAATGTAGGCCGTGGTATGGGCAAATAATTTCTTCGCCTTTCACCCAGCCTTTGGTTAATGGCACACCACGATGCGGGCAAATATCACGCACGAGATGAATTTTTCCACTTTCAGTTTTATACAATGCCATTTTCACATCAAGTAATTGTACTTGTTGCGGTTGTTCTGAAACGTCCTGTGTACGTGCAACTGGGTACCAATGCTGCGCTAAAATATTCCAATCGTTTGCATCAAATGAACTGCATTGTGGTTGGGTAAATAAATTCAGTACAGGAATCGCATTCATTTTTAAATCTCTACATTCGCATTATTTGCAGAACTTTTATGCCATGTAACTAGGGCTAATTCGTTCTTTTCTAAGTCAAAAATACGTTTGGATAGCATTTCTTTCTATTAGAATGATTTGCATACAATGTTCTGCTTTTTAGAACACAAAAGCAGAATGAATTGAAAAAATCAAAAGTTATGGCATGAAAATCGCTTAAGCATGGATAAGTACTTTGTAAACTGCCCGTGAGATTGAATAGCTGTATGTCGATTACCTTTTCCCGATTTTCTGAATATTTTATGGCTGTTGCCCGTACTGGCAGTTTACGTAAAGCCGCAGAACAGCTTTTTATTTCAGTCTCTGCAGTGCATCGGCAAATTGTTCTTGCTGAAGAAGAGTTAGGCGTTGCTTTATTTGAGCGTTTACCGCAGGGGCTGAAGCTAACGTTAGCAGGTGAATTACTTTATGCTGATTTGCTTAAATGGCAAAAAGAATATCAGCTGACTCGAATTCGATTTGATGAAATTCAAGGATTAAGTCGCGGCAATATTGAAATGGGTTTTATTTCTGCCCTAAATGATGGTTTTGTCGTGGATTGTATTCAACGCATGGCTGAAAGCTATCCATGGATTAATCTCAATATCAGTATGAATAGCAGTGAAGAAATATCGAGAAAAATCATTGATGCAGAATTAGATTTTGGCATTATCTTAAATCCTAAAAGTCACAATCAATTAGAAATCTTATCCTTTATTGAAATTCCTTTAGGCTATGTTTTATCACCACATCACACCTTAGCCGGCATGGATAAAATCTATTTATCTGACACTTTAAATGAGCGTCATATCATGCCAAGTGAGCCCTTAGTCATCAGTGATTATGTACATACACTCTATAAACATCACAAATTTAATCCTATACAAAAGATAGAATGTAATGACATTAGAATGATAACATCATTAATTCAACAACAATTAGGCATTGGCTTAATGTCATATATGGATGCATTACCACTTTTAAACTCAAAAAAGATCGTATTTAAGCCCATTCGTGAAAAAGGTATGCATCGTTTAACCATTGCACTGTGCGTCGCTTCAAAACGTCAAACATCTCGTCTTTCACAAATAATGGTAAATTTATTGGTCGAAAAAATGGAAGAAATCAAATTGCAATTAAAGCAACTTCCTTAAACATTTAATCCTTTGCTCTTCAATCTAATGTTTCTAAATAGCTAAAAAAAGCCAGTGTGAATATTCACACTGGCTGCTGAAAGCTAACCTTTTAGTTTTACATTTCTTTTTGTGTCTTACAGCTTAGTCGAGTGGATTACCGACAATGTTACTAATAATTCCCTTCATAATATGATTGCCTTGTTCTTTACGTAACTCTTCATACCACTCTCGGGTCACCGCTTCATCTTTCATATGTGTCACATCACAGCGCTTACGGGCACGAAGTACCAACTCATTGGCACGTTCATTACGCTTGTTCTGATAGCGACGTAAAGAATCTTGTAAACCTAAGGTATTAATTTGCAATGAACGTGCCAAATAGATAGCATCTTCCATCGCTTGGCAGCCGCCTTGACCAATATCAGGTGTTGTACTGTGCGCTGCATCACCTACAATCACCACTCGACCTTTGTAAAAATTGGCAAATGGTTCGATATCGTGAATTTCTACACGATTGGTCTTTTGCACATCGACTGCATCAATTAACTTTTGGACAGGCTCACACCATCCTTTAAAGTATTGTTTGAATAAAGCTTTGTATTGGCTACGATCATTTTCAAGACCAACAGCTAACGGCACATCAAAAAAGAAATAGAAACGATTATTCGCCACTGGCATCAGTGAAACACGTTTGCCTTCACCTACAAACGTTGTCCATTGATCTGCTGCGGCATAATCGTCTGAGACATCAACGAGACCATTCCAATTGACATAGCCTGCATAGCGTCGCTCAACTTGCTCACCTAAAACATAGGCACGAGTAATTGAGTGTGTACCGTCTGCACCCACCAATAGATCAGATTCTATTTCGCTACCATCTGCAAATTGAATTTTTACACGCTCTCCTTCTTCAACAAAAGAAATCATTTTCTTAGCTAGATGAATATCTTCACGACCAAATTCATCCATTAACATATTCTGAAGTTCCGCACGTGATACCGGATATGGTCGTTGCCCGACTTCTTCAATCAATGGATAAAGGCTAAACTGGGTCATCACATCGCCCGTCAGACCATCAATATAAGCAAGGTTATCCATTTTGCCGCCAAGCTTTTCAACTTGCTCTGTCAAACCCAAATAATTTAGACATTTCACACCGTTAGACCATAACGAAATAGCAGCACCCACCGGTAAAATTTGTTCTGCCTGTTCATAGATGGTTACTTGGTGTCCGAATTTTTTTAGTGCGATGCCTGTAGTTAGACCCGCCATACCTGCACCAATAATTGTAATTTCCATCTATAATTCCCCTGTGTTTTATAAGTTTCTAAGTCATAAAATGCTAAAAGCGTGCCATTTTTTATAAAGCGCCCTGAAAAAAATCCAAAGTTGGCACACGCTGTGCATCTAAACGCGTGTAAATGCTTGTTTTTATCGTTTGTTAAATTTTTTGTAGCACGATAGCGCAAAGCATGAATTTTGAAAGAAAATAGCGAATGGATTTAATATATGGCGACTTTATTAGCACCCGATTTTGATATTCCTGCACAATTACAGACACTTACCAATTTGGCAGATGACCGTATTGGTGCAAAAATTATTGAATGTTCAGATGAATTTTTCGCAGAAGCAAAACGTATGCTTCAATTTGACGCGCCAATTTTTGTTGAAGAGAAATTCGATGACCATGGTAAATGGATGGATGGTTGGGAAACGCGCCGTAAACGTCACACAGGTTATGACTGGGCAATTATTCAATTGGGCGTAGCTGGGCATATTAAGGCTTTAGATATTGACACTACCTTCTTCACTGGGAATTACCCTGCTTCAGCTTCAGTTGAAGCCTGCTACGCCCCTGATGGCGATCTTGCTCAAGCTGAATGGTTGAACATATTAGAGAACAACGTACTTGGCCCAAGTCAGCATCATGTTTTGCCGATTACAGCTGACCAAGTTTTTACTCATGTGCGTTTAAATATTTTTCCTGATGGTGGTGTTGCTCGTTTTAAAGTGTATGGTGAAGTGAGCGTTCAACAACAAGATCACACTGCAACAATTGATTTAGTTGCTTTAGAAAATGGTGGACGTGTAATTGCTTATAGCGATGCACATTTTGGTCATCCACGTAATCTGATTAACCCAGGTCGCGGAATTAATATGGGTGATGGTTGGGAAACCAAACGTCGTCGTGCACCGGGCTTTGATTGGTGTATTTTGGCTTTGGGTCAAACTGGTGCAATTGAAAAAATTGATATCGATACGGCACACTTTAAAGGCAACTTTCCAGCCCAAGTCTCTATTCAAGCCGTATATGTTAAAGATGCAACTGATCCACAATTAATTCCACAAAGTATGTTCTGGCCATTTTTGCTTGAAGCACAAGACATGCAAATGGATCATATTCATAGCTTTGTAAACGAAATTTTGCAACATGAAAAGATCTCGCATATTCGCATTAATATGATTCCAGATGGTGGTATCAGCCGTATTCGTTTGTGGGGTAAAACCAAAAGCTAAATTGAAAGCTTGAATACTTTCTACATCGAGAAGGATAAGTACTGTGGTTTTATCCTTCTTCTCCTACACTTGATATAGACAATAAAAGAATTACACATGGTTCAAACAATTCAGCTACAGCCCCTGAGCATTGAAAACTTTGCCCCTTTTGGTGAGGTGATTTGCTGCGGAGGACAGGATTTTTTTCATATCAATGATGCACATACCGAGCGTTATCATGCCCTTGTAACCACTGAAATCTTCGGTGAAGCACATGCAGGTATTAGTATTTTTCGTAATATTAAACAGACAGAAATTCCTTTTTCGGTTTCGATGCTTGAGCGACATCCGAATGGCTCACAAGCTTTTATCCCGATGCAAGGTCAGGCTTTTTTAATTGTGGTGGCACCTGCATTGGATGATCAAACGCCTGATATTTCAAAACTCTGTGCTTTTATTTCAGATGGTACACAAGGTGTTAACTACCATGCAGGTACATGGCATCACCCTCTATTAACTTTAGAGGCGCCAAGTAACTTTGCCGTGGTTGATCGTATTGGTATTGGACATAATTGTGATGTTTATCAGTTTAATGAAGTACTCAATATCGTGGCATAAATTTAAACTATCATTGAAATTGAAACCTCAATTTAAAATTGTCTCAGAAATTAAAAGCCCCATCCGTGGGGCTTTTAAGTCTTGTGCAGTATGTTGTGTAACGATGTACGGTTTTAACGAATCAATTAGAAGTGATATTTCACTAGCGCACTGACGTTATTTTCATCTTTACCTTTAATATTATATTTATTATTCCAAACTGAATGCTCAACGCCTACATACAGGCGTGTATCTGGGGAAATATGTTGCCCCACATTCCATTTATATTGACTGGTCCAGTTCATCTCACTGGCTGAGCCTTTTTCCGCAGTTGACCAATCCAGAAAAGCATCTGCTAAGAAAGATTCTGAGCCAATTTTAAAAGGTATGGCATAGGTAAGCGTCATTTGATAGTCATCAGCTTTAGTATCATTATTCACTTTATATAAATTTAATTTTGCATATTGAAAATATGGCACATAGAGGTGGATCAGGAAATTTGAACAACACTTATAAGTGATATTTTGCTCCCCAAA
>JQCU01000084.1:0-597 GCA_000761495.1 Acinetobacter idrijaensis | reverse complement strand
CAGTTTGATTCGAAACTGGCGCAGATAGTCCAGCAGCAGGGGCGTAACGGGCAGCTGCGTATCGGGTTTGGCAGCGCGAAGCAGCCTGACTGTCGGGGGATTACGGTTGATGAGCTGCAGAAAATTCAGTTCGACAGACTGGATTTCACTAACTTCTACGAAGACCTGATGAATAACCAGAAAATCCCGGACAGTGGCGTTCTGACGCAGAAAGTGAAAGAGCAGATTGCTGACCAGCTGAAACAGGCAGGACAGTAAGGTATGGAAAATAACCGGGGAAATGATGAAAGTTATATTCACTTCTAATCGTCTTGTTGATTTTCTTATCCGGCTTTCGATTACAGCGATTGTCATTTCCCCGGTAATTATCTGGTCGTGGGATACGGTAAAAGAAACCACTGCAGGTGAGATACTTGCTGCTGCTTTCGTTATTTTTTACTCCGGTGTGCTCCTGTTTATTCTGTATTTTTGTTTTTCTGCCCTGACTGGCCTGCAGAAAGCTGATGAAAGAAAAAATGATGAAAGGAATGAAGATGAATAAAGCATTACTGCCACTGTTACTCTGCTGCTTTATTTTTCCGGCGTCAGGGAAAGATG
>JQCU01000083.1:0-10563 GCA_000761495.1 Acinetobacter idrijaensis | reverse complement strand
TTGAAATTATAGGACTGAATAAACCTTATAGGCTAGGTTTGTGCAACAAAGCCCTGTGTATCTGATATTTATGCATCTTTCAATTTCTGAAGATACTATTCATCCAATATCCGCTGTTTTCGATTGAGAACAGCATTCAAAATCACAGCACAAAAAGCCGTTAGCAAAATTGGGCTGTTTAACAGAGGTGAAAGATAAGATGGTAGTTGTGAGAAAATAGTAGGTGAGAATACAGGCAACATACCTATGCCGGCACTGACTGCAATGATGTAGAGATTATTCACATTTTGAAAGTCGACACGCTGCAGTACTTTGATACCATTAGATGTCACCATCCCAAACATAAACAATGCGGCTCCACCTAGAACACATGAGGGTATAGACGCAACAAAGTAAGCTATTTTAGGAAATAGACCTAAAAGGATTAAAAACACACCAGCTAAAGCACATACACTGCGATTCTTAACACCTGTGATCGCTAGCAAACCGATGTTCTGAGCATAGGATGTATACGGGAAGATATTAAAAATCCCACCAATCATTGTGCCAAGGCTGTCAGCTCTAAAACCGCGAGTCAATTTTTCCTGATCCACCTCTTCTTCAACAATTTCACCTACAGCCATGAACATCCCAGCTGTTTCAATGAAAATAACCAGCATGACTACGCACATAGTCAAGACAGCCCAAAAGTTAAACTCTGGAATACCGAAGTGAAATGGCATCACCCAACCTAACCATGGGCTTTCATCTATCTTGTCTAAAGAGATGAGGCCAGAAAATGCAGCGATGATATAACCAATTCCCATCCCGATTAGAACTGAAATGTTGCCCAAAAAGCCTTTAACATAACGGCTGATGATAATAATGCTTAATAGAACACAGGCAGCGATAGATAAGTACAATGGATTTCCAAAGTCTTTTACCCCATATCCGCCAGCGGACCATGTGCCTGCAATACCAATGAGAGATAGACCAATCACAAGAATTTGAGTTCCTGTCACCACAGGAGGGAAGAATCGTATTAACTTTCCAATAAATGGTGAAATCAGGAAGCCAAAGATCCCTGCGATAATGATTGCCCCAAATACACTTAGTAGTCCCATATCTGGATTAGTCCCAATTGCAATCATTGGGCCTACTGCAGTAAAGGTAACTCCCATCATAATGGGAAAGCGAATACCTACATTTTTAAAACCAATAGTTTGAATGAGGGTGGCAATGCCACAAACAAATAGATCTGCAGTAATTAAGAAAGCAATTTCTGCAGTGCTTAACCCTAAAGCTCCTCCAACAATTAGGGGAATTGAAACAGCACCTGCATACATTACCAAGACGTGCTGGATACTGAGAAAAATCATGGAGCTTGGTTTTAAGTTATTGGCTGTGATTGTGTTAGTCATATATGTTTTTCTCCTTCAGCCTAAAAGGTATATTTGACGATGAAACTAGTAGCATTTTGATTAGTTTTAAAATATGGAGTGTCTTCGATTAAGAATTTGTTTTTCCAATAGTCGTATTCAATACCTGCTGCTAATTTTTTTGGGCTTAAGCCTAGATGAGGGCTAAGGTCATATTTGATTTGTGGGTTAAAGTGAAAGTCGGAAGAGTTATTACCTTTGGAATTGACTACCCAATCAATGTATCCATCAAAAATGATTGATGATTTAAGAAATGGGACGGTATATGACCAGGAAGGAGTGATTTGCCATTGTCCACTTGGGGTGTTTCCATCGTCTGGAATGCGATAGTAAAAATTAAGGGTGAAATAATCAAAGCCTTTGATATCTAGGTCAAAACCTGGACCAACTAAATAAGTCCACATATCGTCATAGCCAGGCTGATCTTGAATACTTAAGTCAAAACTCGTAGCTATTAGGACATCTTTCACTGGCCCAAAGCTCAAATTCGTATTGGTTAGTTTTCCTATTGAAAAGCGTGGGGCTATTTCTGTATAGACAGCATTATGTCCTTGGGAAGCAGTCTTTTCACCGTCAAACCAATAAGTGTCGACGAATAGAAAGAGATCTCCCCATCTCCAACTGCTCGCATGTTCAAAAGTAATCGTTTCATGTGTATCCGGCTCTACTTCGAAACCTTTACCATAAAGTGCAGAAATACTATTGGATTGCCAATATAACCAAGGTTTTTCTGCAAAAGAGTAAGTGCTGACTGCACAGGTACTTAATAGTAATGAAGTGATAATTTTTTTCATTTGAATGTCCCCGATATTTAAACGTCAGCACGATGTTTGTAAGTAGCATCAAAGCGTGACTGTAGATATTCCATGCTAGTAATTGGTGAATATTTAGGTGGATTGGATTCGCTGTAACAGTTAGGCAGGCAACGGATTACAGTTTTTGGGCTCGGCTGGATGAAGAATGGGAAAGAAAAACGTTGTTTGCCTTTAGGACTTGAAACACGATGTGGTGTAGATTTGTAGATGTCATTGGACCAACGGGCCATCATGTCGCCGATATTGATAACATAAGTATCAGGAATAGGCGGAGCATCGATCCAATTCCCATTCACATCCTGAACCTGCAATCCCCCTACATCGTCTTGAGCAAGAATAGTCACGCAGCCATAATCAGTGTGTGCTCCAGCATTGAAACTCTCTGATTGCGTATTGTCTAATGCAGGTGGGTAATGAATGAGGCGGAGTGCACACAGACTTTCTTGTAGGCAGTAATCAAAATAATTTTGTGGAAGACCAATGGCATGAGACATGGCATTTAGAAGAACTTTTCCTAAGTCCAACATCTCTTCAAAGTAGCCATCCATTACAGTTTTCCAGTCCTCGATATTCGGATATACATTAGGACCACGTAATGGTTCTTTATTGATTACATCAGGATGATCTGCTTCTAGGTGAACACCCATGTCATATACTTCTTTAAAGTCATTGGGCAGGTCAGGATTAAGTTGTTCAACACCCAATGCACCATATCCTCTGTGAGAGGCTTTGTGTTTTTGGATGTCTATTTCTAGTTTTTCAAGCAGTGGTTTACTAAAAAACTCTTTAGCTAAACTTTGAACTTCTGCAAGGTGATTCGGTTTATAACCACTGATATAGAAGAACCCCCATTCACGACATGCTTGGTCAATTTGGTTGCATATATCTGCATAATCAGGATGGTTAACGTCATAAAGAGGTGCAATGTCGATAACTGGTAATTTTTTCATGGGAAACTCCTTATTATTAGATATATGTTTTTTTGAACATGTCACGATAATGCTGTTCAACACTGATTGGTGGATATAGCGGTTCTGAGTTTTCCTCCAAACACTCTCGAATGCATTCAATCTGATACTGGTGATTACCGCTGTAGAAGAATGGAACAGAATATCGTTCCCCACCTGAGATGTTGATGACGCGATGGAGGGTGGATCTATATGTATTGTTCGTCCACATAGAGATTAGGTCACCTAGGTTAACGACATAACTATCTTCAATTGGCTCTGCCCAAATCCATTGGTTTTGAGTTTGATCCCACACTTGTAAACCGCGGTTATGATCCTGAAGTAATAGGGTTAACCCTCCAAAATCAGTATGTGCCCCGCATCCTTTTTCATTTGGTTGAGCATTAGAGGGTTGTGGAGGATAGTGCAATAAACGCAAGGTGACTAAATCTGCATCCTTGCAGAACTCTGAGAAATAATCTTCTTCCAGACCTAGTGACGAACCGATAGCATGCATGAGCCTTTCTGAGACTTTGATCATTTCTAGTTGGTATTCCTCCATAACCTCTTTGAATCCATCAATATCTGGCCATTGGTTTGGGCCTTGGTTAAAAGCTTTATGGATGACAACAGGATCTGAAGCTGAGCGTTCCTTCCCGATATAAAAGCCTTCCTTGATATCAGGTGGAGAATCAGGTTCAAGGGTTTGTGCTCTTAATTGTTCATAACCTCGGTTTGCTTCAGAAAGCTCGATGGTCCATTGCATTTTCTGTTCTAGGGGAAGACTGAAAAATAATTTGGAATATTCAAAAACCTTATCTTGTAATGCTTTAGAAACTCCATGTCCCGTAATGTAAAAAAAACCTTTATCTAAGCATGCTTTCCGAATATTTGAAGCAATGTTTTGGTGCGTTTGTATGTCATTATCCAAAAGTCCAGAAATATCGATGATGGGTATAGAGGTAATGTTTTGATTGTTTTCCAGCGCAGTCATGTAGCAATCTCTCAAAAATAATGTTTTCTTTTTTTTATAAAATAATCATGAGACCGCATAGCAATGAATATCGATCAAGCTGATGCCAAAAAGAGAGCTATTCTTAATTAATTAAATAAAAACAATTGCTTAAACTTTTTTAAATGAGTGATGATGCTGAAAAAGCAACGGGATGCACTGAAAATAATGCTTTAGGTCCAAAAAATGGCTGCTACTTAATGGCAAGTTTTTTGCTTCTATTTCAATAGCTCATTCAAATTTATAAATGGATTGGGGCTTTAAAATTGGAATAGGATGTGATGTTAAAATGAGTACACGTGGTCTTCGCTTTCACTCAGCAGCAATTCATTATTTTGATGCTGTACGCCGGTGCGGTTCAATCAGGGAAGCAGCCAGACAATTAAATGTCGTATCTTCTGCTGTAAACAGGCAAATTTTAAAACTCGAAGATGAAATTGGAGCACCATTATTCAATCGGGTGCCTTCGGGTATGGTGCTTACTCATGCAGGTGAGTTGTTTTCAAGACATATCAGTTTAGTACTGAGAGATACTAAGCGATTGCAGAATGAATTGGATGCACTGAAAGGGCTTTATAAAGGTCATGTTGAAATTGCGAGTGTTGAAACACTAGCGATTAATTTCCTGCCAGAGATTATTGAAAAATTCCAGGTCAAATATCCTAATATAACTGTAGGGGTTACAATTTTAGGCTCAAAAGATATCCCTAATGAAATCATTGAAAATCGGGTGGATCTAGGCTTGGCTTTTGCCTTGCCAAAGCATAATGATTTGCACCAAATAGCAATATCCCATTTTAAATTAGGTGCAATTGTATCGACTGACCATCCGCTGGCTTCTCAAAAGACGGTGTCATTCCATCAGTGCCTCGACTATGATGTGATTATGCCAAAACCTAATTTGTCTATTTATCAACAGTTGGCGCCATTATTTGCGGGTGCACAACATGCTATTCCAAATTTTAAAATGCAAACGAGTTCTTTGGAATTAATGAAACAGTTAATACTCAGGAATAAGGGAATTGGTTTTCAGACATTCTTTGGGTTGGAAAATGAAATAATTAATAATCGCCTTCGCTATATTCCGCTTAATGATAACAATGGTATCTACTGTGATTTAGGTCTGTATTCACGTAAAGGTCATTATCTTTCTACAGCAACAGACGCTCTCTCCAGGCTTATTACAGATGAAATCCTACAAAGAGGCGAAGCTGGACAATAAACATAACCTGAAAAGTACAACTAAAAAGCTAAGCCCTTATCGAAATCCCTCAATAAAGGCTTAGCTTTGTTTATTTTGGATAAGCAGCATCCACGCCTTTAACGAAATAATTCATACTCATCAATTGCGTATTTGAGAGATGTTTACCTTTTCCCAAAAGTAATGTTCCATCTTGTTTGTAAAGTGGTCCACTAAACACAATATATTGACCGTTACGAATTTTATCTCGGACTGCCAAAACCTTCATTTTTTCATTGTTAGAGACCATTGGACCAAAACCTGCTATATCGATGGCACCTTCCTTGACACCATACCATGTCGATCCCGACTTCCATATTTTGTTATGCACTTGCTGCAAAACAGGAGTATAGATTTTTTCCCAATATAACACTGATGCAGCTAGGTGACCTTTAGGAGCAAACTTACTCATATCTGAGTTCCAGCCAAAGCCAAATTTCCCTTTTTCCTGAGCAGCTTTAACTACAGCGGGTGAGTTGGTGACTTGTGATAATATATCAGCATTTTGCGATATTAATGCAAGTGCAGCCTCATGCTCTTTTCCTGAATCAAACCAAGTGTTAATCCAGACTATCTTGGTCTTAATTTTTGGATTTACAGATTGAGCCCCAAGTGTATAGGCATTGATGTCTCTAATGACTTCAGGAATTGGGAATGGTGCTACAACACCCAAACATTACTTTTAGTCTTATAGCCTGCCAATACCCCTTGCAAGTAAGAGCCTTCATAGGTTCGGATATCATAGACTCCCACATTTTTTGCAGTTTTATATCCGTTCGCATGCATAAAAATGGTGTTCGGGAACTGTTTAGCTACCTTTTCAATGGCATTCATATACCCGAAGGTAGTAGCAAATATAACCTTATTTCCTTGTTGTGCGAGTCTCCGAAATGTACGTTCAGAGTCGGCATTATCTAGAATATTCTCGATATAAGAGGTCTTAAATTTACCCTGTAAGGACTTTTCTGCTTTCAGACGACCTATATCGTGTGAATAAGACCAACCATAATCGTTTTTATGAGCGACATAGACAAAAGCCGCTTGATCAGCGGCCAATGCTGGATTGGCCCCACTGATGAGTAAAAGTCCTAAAAGACTGGCATTTACGAAAATATTTTTTAAATTAAGTAGGTTATTCATGCTGATTCTCTTTGAAGAGTATCAGTTGAATTTTGTTTTGCCATAAATATTGCCAGTCGCTCCTCATAAATCTCACGAATATAATGGGCAACACTGCAACTGTCGGCAAACATGTTGTATTTCCAATTTAAACCATACGACTCTAAATTGATATTATCAACAGTCATAAGTTGAACTTTAGAATTTGGATTGTTCAAGTAGCTATCAATGATTTTACGAATGACTTCTTTGGTTGGTGCAAGCTTATATGCATGCCAGAAGTCTGTATGCCATTCACCTTCCGTAGGTTGATTAAATGGATACTGAATTCCTCGGCCAGGACGATTTGTTCCTAAGCCATTATATGGTCCTGTTTCAAATGCTAACCAGTTAACTGGATTATTCGGGACTGCAGGACGGATCTGCCCCCATGTAACTAAATTTCGATTCAGCCAATCATCTGCAAAACTATCATTATTAAAAGGATCTAACTTTCTGATAGCTTCAGGATCATCACGCATTTGTGATACAGCAAGCTCAATTTCATTTTCAATTTTAAAAATACAATGGCTGTAATCCATTGCAAACTCAAACGGCACACCTTCTTTTTCTATAAGATCTGCCACCGGAATTACTCGACGATAATCTTCAGACCAGTTATCAACGTGGCACTCTAAGGTAACCGTTATTCCTTTACTTTGAGCGTAGGTGTAGAAATCGATATAAGTTTTAGCAACTTCTTCGTTCGTTACATAATGACCATCTGCATGTTTTGCCCAAATCATCATGTTGTGGAATTTGGCCCCTACAGCGGCACTACGATTAATATCCTGTTTGAATGCTTCCTCATCCTTGCCAATGACATATAAGCCACAACCAGAATAAATAGGGATATTTGTTTTCTGACTTGCCTTGATGTAAGCATCTATTTGACTATCTTCAAGAGGGATACGATCCAGAAAATCAAAGACCTCCGCAGCTTTTAGCATTTCGAACTGTTCGAGAATAGTAGGCTCATTCAGGCTTACTGGTCGTTCTTTTGATGAGTTTTGAATGCCTAAACCAGCACAACCTAGAGGAAACATTTTTTTCATAATTTTGATACCAACTGTTGAATAAATTAAACGGCTTCTTTTTTCGATGCGTAAGTTTTTTGATACATATAGGCTAGGTACTCACCTACAGTCATTTCTTTAGGTTCAGCCTTAAATTGATCACCTAAATTTTGCAGCGTTTTGATTTTGTATTCGTAATCCAAGTCAAAGAAGGTTGGAACCGAATAACGTGAGACACCTGCTTTACTATTGAAAACACGGTGCATATTTGAGAGGTAGAGTCCATTAGTCATGAATTGGACTAAATCACCGAGGTTTACGATAAAAGTATCTGGTATGTGAGGTGCACGTATCCATTCACCCTCACTATTGCGTACTTCTAGTCCACCTACTTCATCTTGCAATAAGAGCGTCAGTAACCCCCAATCAGTGTGCGCACCGCACCCTAGCTGATTGTTTACAATTTTTTCAGATTGAGGAGGATAGTGAAGCATACGGGTAATAATGACAGTTTCATCATAGCCTGCCTCGAAGTAGTTTTCTTCAAGCCCAAGAGAAAGTGCCAATAGGCCAGCTAGATGCTTACCCAGTTTTAAAGTCTGTTGAATATAGGTTTCGGTCTGGGTCTTCATTTCAGGAAGATCTTCAGGCCACTGATTCTGCCCATGTTGTGGATAGCTTTTTTGGACATATGGGTGACTTGAATCTAGATTTTTCCCTGACATGAACCCTTCTTTTAAGTCAGGAGGAGAGCCTTCATCAAGTGTTTGAGCTGCCATTGGTTCATAACCACGAAGGCATTTGGAGTTTTTGAAATCAACTTCTAGTTTCTTTTCAATCGGAAGGTCAAAAAACTGTTTTGCAATGTCTAATTGTTTTTGGAGAACTTCAGAAGCGATACCATGATTTTTAATATAGAAGAAACCTGTTGTTCTGCATGCTTTATGGATTTCCCACGCAACAGATTTCCGGTTTTCCAGGTTATCGGAAAAACTGTCGCTTAAGTCGATTACTGGAATACTTTTAGCCGTAGAAGGTGGTGTGTATGTCAACATTTTTGTGGCTCTTTGAACTTTGTTGTTATCAACTTAATGACAATTTAATTCCGTGCATAGCAGAGAATCTCGCTCAACTCGTTGCCAAAAAGGCAACACTAAATAAAGTCAGAGTAGTAATAGGAGTCCAAGTAATTCAGCATCAATTAAGAATTGTGATGAGTTATAAAATGCTAGTTATTCGTTAAGTTTAGATAAGAAGAACAATAATAAGAAAAGTGTTCTAAAAATTAGAAATACCATTCCTAAAGTCTTTAATAGACAGATAGAAAAGAAAAAGTCATGATGCAGCAATGCTAAGAAGTTTGAATTAATCAATAACTTATAAGAGGGGCAGCGCTAAAATGAATGCAATACCAGTTCTCAATTTATTCACTCAGCCACAATGTAGTCAATTTGACCCAAATGACTGGAATATTCTAGCGCAGCATTGGTATCCGGTAGTTCAAATCCAGGATGTAACGACTCAACCGCAGCAAGTTCAGCTTCTTGATGTCAAAATGGCTATTTATAAAACTGAAAGTGGAGAAATTCATCTGGTAAGAGATATCTGTCCACATCGAGGAGTGCCATTAAGTAAAGGATGGGTAGAAGGTGAAAATATTGTTTGTCCCTATCATGGGCTCAACTATAACGCACAAGGTAAGTGCGTAAAAATCCCTGCTCAACCAGAACTTACCCAAATTTCAGATCGGTTCACCTTAACTAAATTCCCTGTAGTTGAGAAATATGGACTAGTTTGGACCAGCTTATTTAGCCGTGATGAAAGTGAAGCTAATTTTCCAGTTCTTGAAACTTGGGATTCAGATGAACATCAATCAATACTCCCACCATTTGTTGATATAGCAGGTTCTAGTGGTCGTCAGCTTGAAGGTTTTATCGATGTGGCACATTTTGCCTGGGTGCATAACAAGGCATTCGCTGATCGTGATAATCCAGTAGTGCCAAAATATGAAACTGAAAGAACAGATTATGGACTTAAAACGATTTATATCTCTACAGTAAGTAACTTTCCTCATAGTTTGAGACATTTAGAGCCAGAGAATTTCTTATGGAAACGAGAATTTGATGTATATCCTCCATTCTCGGCAACACTTACTGTCTATTTTCCTAACAATGGGATTTTAAAAATTTTGAATGCTTGTTGTCCTGTTTCGCATAATCAAACCAGGCTATTTGTTCCGTTGACACGTAATTTTGATACGACGGGTGACCTACAGGCTGTATATGACTTCAATGCACAAATTTTTGCAGAGGATCAGGATATTGTTGAGAGTCAAAAACCGGAAGAACTTCCATTAGATGTTTCAATGGAGGCGCACTTTGCAGCAGACAAATCTTCAACGACATATAGACGGATATTGGCAGAATGGGGATTAAGTAAAAGATATGTGGTCTAGGGATATAAGATAACCTGATTCTCACGATTGGTTGAAATATAAGGGAAATAGTTTCCCTTATATTTTTAGAGATTGATTTCGCAGAAATACTAATATAAAAGTGACTAACCATTTATCGTAATTTCATTGTCTTAGCTTCTTCTAATTAATAAACTTGATTTTGTTACAATATCAAGTTTATACAGGGAGAGACATAGATGGTAAACCAGTATGGTGGAAGTAGAGAAGGGGCAGGACGTAAAGCTCTTTATGATGAACCTACAAAAGTTTTGCGTGTTCCAGAATCTCGTGTAGTTGAAATCAAGAACTATCTCGCAAACTCAAAGAAAGCCAAGTTCGACGATGTAGCTTCTATTACCTTGGTCAATCCAAGTACCGTTATGCATATCCCCTTGAACCGTACCGGGTTTGTCGGAGACTTTTTTATTTAAGTTAGGCCACCTGACCTAACGGGTTAATCTTATCATAGTACATTGCTTCAAACTCAAAAGGCGATACATAA
>JQCU01000082.1:0-1389 GCA_000761495.1 Acinetobacter idrijaensis | reverse complement strand
TAATGCCAGTCAGTTAAGAAATTGACTGGCATTTTCTTGGATATTTTTGTGCTTTAATTTTCACTACTCGCGGACATTGCCTTTGCCTTTTTTCAGGTAATACAAATATTTTAGATTGTTCAAATAATTGCGCTAAATGTTTGGGTAGGTTTCCTGCTGATTCTAAAGGTGTGTGCCTTAAGATATTGATAATACTCATAGATGCAATATGGAAACTGATCCTTAAAGGACTCACCTTTGCATGTTCAGCGATAAACCTCATCTGTCTTCTTAAGATATTATATGCAATAAATACCCCCCACAATTCTTGATAGACCAAATCAGGTTGTTTGCTTCTTAAAATCCTTGCATCCTGTAAATCACTTTTAATTTCCCGATAACACATTTCTATTTCCCAACGCTGGATATAAAGCATTGCAAGGTCTTTGAATGGATAAACTTTAGAATCTGTTAATGATGTAATGTAACGTCTTATTTTTCCTGCATATTCAACTTCAATTAAACGTGCTTCCCAATAGTCACCCAATGACGGATTTATCTTTTTTGCTCTTGCTGAAACAGGCATTTTGATCTGAAAGTCATGGGCCGCATTATGATGAATCACTTCATAACGCAGGTTGTCCTTTGCTCGCATCAACCAATGACTCTCTTCTGCCTGAGATTGCCAGCTCACTAAAAAATCAGCAGAGAAGTAAGCACGATCAAATAGGGTAATACTGCGAACTGGTGCTTTTAATTGACTGGCTAAGGTTAATTCACCTTGATCCATACTGCCCATTTGGGCATCAATCATTTCATGGGTATTGGTATTCACCAGGCAAGTCGCTCTAACTTGTGGGTAAGGTGCAGCTGCTGTTTTGCCTTTGGATGAACCAAAGTGCTTAAAGTTTTCTTCTGTATGAGGCATAGACCAAACCACACCATCTACAGCACAAACGCATAGACCGTGAAAGTTGCTATATTGTTGTTGTGAGTCTTTAAACCATGCCTGACTTAATGTCGAAAATAAAGCACTCATGGGTTCTAAGCCTAAGCGTTGTCTTGCTTGTACGGATGCACTCGGTACACAGTATTCTGCCGTACCGAAAACAAGTTGCAATTGTTGAACCACATACCAAATCGGTTGATTTCGAAATAGAGCAAGTCCGATTACCAGCCAAACAACATGTTCAGCAGGCAGTTTTCTTTTTCGAATTGATGCTTTACCTGTTTGGTCTAAGCAATCTTCAATCCAGTTTAAATCAATCAATTCACTGAATTGTGAAAGTGAAGGTAGGGTTTGTTTTAATGTTAAATCTAGATTCTGAGATAAATTCATAAAAAAAGAGCGTATTTACATACGCTCTTTTTACAGCATTTTAACTTTTTTTGCTTAACTGACTGGCATTA
>JQCU01000081.1:0-819 GCA_000761495.1 Acinetobacter idrijaensis | reverse complement strand
AAACAAATCATGCCCTCGAACATGCAGGGTATCGGGAAAGAATCGACCACCGCAGCTATGCCGATCAAGGTAATCAGCTACAAGCCACTATCCATGAGGGTAGTAAGGTCACGCAGATGCGCAGGAAAGGCATAGATACTGAGATTAGTCGTTTCAACGACACGATCAAACAGCAGAACAGCCAACAGCTCCAAAACAAACAACAGCATAAAGAAAAAACCTTAGAACAAGGGTTCAACCGTGTTGAGCAAGGCTTTGAGCAATGGAAGAAAGCACAGGAAGTGCAACGTCTGGAGCTTGAGCAAAGGCAAAGATTGAAATTGGAACAAGAGCAGAAGATGAAACAGACGCAGCGTATTAAATACGGAAGAAGTGGGCCATCGCTATGAGCAACCAAAACGAGTTAGACGATCAACTATATATTTTACTGGCTTCCATGAAGGAATACAGAGAGGCCATAGCAGACGATAACAAGCGATTAGAGACGTTTTACAATAAAGTGGCTACTGGGGTGCTAGAACAGAGCAAAAAGACCCTAAATAACGCAAATAAGGAAGCTACACATGCCCTTCAAGGGCGTATTCATGAACTAGACAAGGCTACTGATAAACTGAACTATAGATTCATTGCTCTGTTATGTGCAATTTTCCTCAGTCTGGTGCTGGTTTTTCTGTCTTTCATATTTTTATTCATTCCAAGTTTTGACGAGATCAAAGAACGTCGGGCAGAAGCAGCTTGGCTAGAACAAAGATATAACCTGGATATTAAAAACTGTAATGGCCAATCCTGTGTCCGGATCATGAAAAATGACTGTCATGG
>JQCU01000080.1:0-927 GCA_000761495.1 Acinetobacter idrijaensis | reverse complement strand
TGGCAGCGATCACCGGGAAATATCCGGTGCTGCCCGGAAAAATGAAATGTATCCGGGTGGTAACCGCAGATGAACATCTGAAGGAAGTTTATACGGAAGACGCTTCCCTGCCGGAAAAAATCAGGAAATGCCATGTTTATTTCCCTGATGACCGAACAAACAGAAGCAACGGAGATAAAAATGAACATGCGTAATATTAATGTTATTACAGCCCTCTCTGTGCCGGGTAAAACCGTGTCAGATGATTTTATTCATGCTGTTCTCAGTAACTGCACCACAAGAATCGTACTTCCTGCACTGAAGGAATTCGGTTCTGAATCATTGCCGCACAATTTTAATATGGCTGCTGTCGGTGTGATGAAGAAGGGAATGTCGATGAGCTTATTTTCTTCTCCGGGAAATACAGTGGTCTCCGGACATCCCTGTGCAGGGAAAACAAATCTGACAGCAGAGTTAATTTCTGCTGTTGTGGGGAGTAATAAAAAAGGAGAAGGGCAATGAAACAGATTTCTTTATTTATTCCTCTGCTGGGAACCTTATTACTTTCCGGCTGCGCAGGAACAAATACGGAATTTGAGTGTAACGCCACCACATCCGATACCTGTATGACGATGGAGCAGGCCAATGAGAAGGCCAAAAAACTGGAGCAGTCCTCAGAAGCAAAGCCGGTTGCGGCATCACTGCCGCGCCTGGCTGAAGGGAACTTCCGGACAATGCCGGTGCAGACCGTCACCGCGACCACTCCGTCCGGCAGCAGACCTGCGGTGACAGCACATCCGGAGCAGAAACTGCTGACACCTCGCCCGCTGTTTACTGCAGCCCGGGAAGTGAAAACGGTTGTTCCGGTCAGTTCAGTTACGCCGGTAACACCTCCTCGTCCGCTAAGAACGGGTGAGCAGACGGCAGCATTATGGATAGCGCCTTATA
>JQCU01000079.1:0-14424 GCA_000761495.1 Acinetobacter idrijaensis | reverse complement strand
AAAGCACAAAAATATCCAAGAAAATGCCAGTCAATTTCTTAACTGACTGGCATTACCCAAGAAGGGGGCTTTTTTATTGCAATAGAAATTAGCCCGCAGCAGCGTCAACTACTGGAATCTTACCAATTTTTGCTTGCCAGATTTTCGGTGCAGTCGCGTGAATAGAAGTACCATTCACATCAACTGCTACAGATACCGGCATATCTTTTACCACAAACTTGTAGATCGCTTCCATGCCTAGGTCAGCAAAGGCAACCACTTCAGCTTCACGGATGGCTTTAGATACTAAGTAAGCAGCACCACCGACAGCCATAAGGTAAGTCGCCTGGTTATCTTTAATTGCTTCAACGGCAGCAGGACCACGGTCTGCTTTACCGATCATGCCGAACATGCCAGTTGCTTCAAGAACTTGACGCGTAAATTTATCCATACGCGTAGCCGTTGTTGGACCTGCAGGACCAACTACTTCATCACCGACTGGATCGACTGGACCTACGTAGTAGATAAACTTGCCTTTCAAGTCAACAGGAAGTTCTTCACCGTTGTTCAGCATGTCGACCATACGTTTGTGCGCAGCGTCACGACCAGTATAAATTGTACCGTTAAGAAGCAGAGTATCGCCTGGTTTCCAGCTATTCATTTCTTCTTGGGTAATCGTGTCAAGGTCAACACGTTTAGAAGATGAAGAATCCCAAGTCACAGCAGGGTAGTCTTCAAGTTTAGGTGCTTGAATATGTGCAACACCTGTACCATCTAACTGGAAGTGTGCATGACGAGTCGCAGCACAGTTCGGGATCATACCAACTGGTTTACCTGCAGCATGACATGGATAATCTTTGATTTTAATATCAAGTACAGTGGTTAAACCGCCAAGACCTTGTGCACCAATACCCAAAGCATTTACTTTTTCGAAGATTTCGATACGAAGCTCTTCCATTTTGCTTTGTGGACCACGACGAAGCAATTCGTCCATGTTGATCTCTTCCATCAATGCTTCTTTGGCAAGCATCATGGCTTTTTCAGCAGTACCACCGATCCCGATTCCCAGCATACCTGGTGGACACCAGCCTGCACCCATGGTTGGAACAGTTTTCAGTACCCAATCCACGATTGAATCAGATGGGTTTAACATTGCTAGTTTAGATTTGTTTTCTGAACCGCCACCTTTGGCTGCCACAGTGATATCTACTTTATTACCAGGCACAAGCTTGTGGTAAATCACGGCAGGAGTGTTGTCTTTGGTGTTCTTACGACCAAATGCAGGATCAGCCAGAACTGATGCGCGAAGCACGTTCGAGTTTTCTAAATAACCCTGACGTACGCCTTCATTGATTGCATCATCCAGGCTCATGGTTAAATCGAATTTAACGTCCATGCCCACTTCAACAAATACGTTGACGATACCGGTATCTTGACAGATTGGGCGGTGGCCTTCTGCACACATACGTGAGTTAATTAAGATTTGTGCGATCGCATCTTTAGCAGCTTTGTTCTCTTCACGATCATACGCACGGCTCATCGCTTGGATAAAGTCCTGTGGGTGATAGTAAGAAATGAACTGAAGCGCATCTTTAACTGATGTGATCAAGTCATCTTGCTTGATAATAGTTGTCATACAAATATCTCTTGAGCGGGCTGATAGCTAGCGGGCTAAATTATAAGACAAAAGAATCGGGTTGTGGGCATTTTGGGCGAGCATTGGCCGAAAGTTTATAGTTTAAGCAATCTGAGCAAGGACTTTAGCTATTCCATGGGTCAAATATGACAGCAAGTTGTCATATTCAATGTCATATTTCAGATAAAAAATACGCATAATTTTGCTTATTCCGTATTAAGCGATTGAATTTTATTAATTATTTTAAATTTAATAAAAAACCAGATTGTCATATAACTGTCATAAAACTTTTACATAATGCAGCTATTGAAACGGGAGATCCTAACAATGGTTACAGGTATTTTGATGGCAGCTGGTTTTTGTGTATATATCGCTGCAACTTGGATGTACGGTCAGAAAGAAGATCAAGCCTAAGCTTTATCTTCTTTTTTATTTTAAGACCTCAAAGAATTAACCTATCTTCAAATCTTCAAATCTTCAAATCTTCAAATCTTCAAATCTTCAAATCTTCAAATCCAGTTATAAAAATATTTGAAAACTCAAATTTAAAAAGTATCTCTCCTATAGCTTAGTCAAGCCATGTTGACCATTTACATTTTTAACCCAGAAAAACTCAAAGCCTGAAAAGCCTTACACATGCGGCATTTTTTATTGCTTAGACTGTTTCTCTCAACTTCTAGAAACAGGCAAGTAGAATGAACAATTTTAATGCAAGTGATATTAAAGAACATGCTTCAGTCATTGCTTCATGTGGTACTCAAGTCGGGAAGGTAGACCATTTAGAAGGTCAGGATTCAATTAAATTAACAAGAAGTGATGATGAAAATAATGAGCATCATCTGATTCCCTTGAGTTGGGTAAGCGAAATCAAAGACGATAGCGTGGTGCTCAATAAAACGGCGGAAGACGTCCATAAAGAGTGGACCACCTTATAAAAAACTAAAGTCAGTGGACTGAAAAACAGGGCTGCCTCAGCTTAATTTTTTATGTCACAGACTTTATGGGTAATCGTTGAAAATGCCAGTTCGAAAGACTGGCATTTTTATTGTTTATTAAAATGAGATGATGATCGCGTGCTGAATTTATTGAAGCTATGAGTATCTTTTTATAAAAAAACCATCTGATTTTTCAATCAGATGGTTTGGAAAACTTAAATTCAAGAAGTATTAAGCTTCTTGTTGCTCGGCTTGAATCGCGGTTAAAGCAATGGTAAACACGATGTCATCGACCAGAGCACCACGCGACAGGTCATTGACCGGCTTATTCAAGCCTTGCAGCATTGGTCCAACACTGACTACATTGGCAGCACGTTGTACCGCTTTATAGGTCGTGTTACCGGTATTCAGATCCGGGAAAATAAATACATTGGCACGTCCAGCCACTTGTGAATCAGGTGCCTTTTGGCGCCCCACGCTTTCCACCGATGCTGCATCATATTGTAATGGCCCATCAATCAACAGGTCAGGACGACGTTCTTTGGCAATGCGTGTAGCTTCAGCAACTTTTTCCACATCTGCACCGGTACCGGAAGTTCCAGTCGAATAGGAAATCATCGCAATGCGTGGATCTATCCCAAAGGCTTTGGCAGAATCAGCAGATTGGATTGCAATTTCAGCCAGTTGTTCCGCATCAGGATCCGGATTAATCGCACAGTCACCATACACATAGACTTCATCTGGCAATAGCATAAAGAATACGGACGATACCAGAGAATAATCCGGAGCAGTTTTGATCAGCTGGAAGGCAGGGCGCACCGTATTTGCGGTGGTATGTACTGCGCCCGACACCAAACCGTCGACCTGATCGAGTGCCAGCATCATGGTGCCAAGTACTACCGTATCTTGCAGTTGTTCACGGGCTTGCAGTTCGTTGAGCTTGCCTTTACGCAGCTCCACCATCTTGTCGATGTAGTTTTCACGCACCAGATCTGGATCAAGAATTTCCAGATCTTCAGGCAATTCAATGCCGCGCGCTTTGGCTACTTCTAGCACAGCTTCAGGCTTGGCCAGCAAAATACACTGTGCAATACCACGAGACTGACAAATAGCCGCAGCCTGTACAGTGCGCGGTTCATCACCCTCTGGCAGTACAATACGTTTTTTCGCGGCAATCGACTTCTGTACCAGTTCATGACGGAAAGCGGAAGGTGACAGACGTGGCTTATAAGAACCATTCAACATTTGGTTCAGCCATTCCGGATTGATATGGCTTGAAACAAAACGCGTCACCTGATCTGCACGTTCGGTATCATCCACTGGAATTTCATTGCTGAGATTTGCCAGTTTTTGTGCGGTTTCAAACGTGCTGAGTGGCGTATGTAGGATTGGTAAACCTTGCTTGATGGCAGCCTGGCAGAATTCCAGTACATGATCATTTGGCTGTTGATGTTCAGTCAGCACCAGACCGGCCAAAGGAATCCCGTTACTGCTTGCCAGACTGCTTGCCAGTAATACGTCAATCCGGTCAGAGGCACTAATAATTAATTCGCCAGCCACAAATTTATGCAATTCATGTTCAATATTGGCTGAAATCAGGCTGCTATGTTGTACACGGCGCTGTTTGGCTTCGCCTTCGTTAATCCAGTAGGCAGAAATATGTGCAGCCAGATCAGACATGCGCGGCACACTTAAGGTTTTACTGAAAGGCACCAAGCCAATCACTGGTAATTTTTCAGAGCCAATATGCGGATGCGTCTGCTGAATGGCGGTGATAAATTCGGCGGTTTCAGCTTTAAGGCGTAAATCCGGATTCAGCGTGACAGGAATCTGCGCAGATTCTTCAGGCAGGCCTTTGGTGCGCATCAACATGATGCCCGCAAGGCGGGTAGAGCTAGCGCCACCAAAATTACGCAGCTGATGTTCAACTTTATCCGCGGTTTGGCTTGGCTGCTGAATATTGGCATTGCTGATGACAATAACTTTGGCATCAAGAGCCTGCGCTAGTGAAGCATTCAAATCATCGGCAAAACTGTCCTGAGTATTTGGCAACAGCCCTTCGACAATAATTAGGTCATGCTGTTTAGCAATTTGACGATGCAGACGCACCGCTTCTTCAAGCAATTCATCCTGTTCACCCAGATTGATCTGCTGCAAGACTTTGCTATAACGGATAGGTTCAACCGTTTCACTTTGAGAAATATGACGATACAAAGCCGTGGTGCGGTCTTCGATTTCATTCAATTCCTGGGCAAAAGGTTTCAGGAAACCAGCTTTTACCCCTTGGCATTCCAGTGCATAAATCAGGCCCAAACATGCAGAAGTTAAGCCTACGCCTTCCCCCGTGGGAACCAATAAAATTGTTTTCATAAATTATGTCAGTCGCAGAATAATAAAAATCAGTGAAAAAGAAGCTAAAGCCTGCTTATGCAGGCATTACCTCAGCTTGAGACTTTTTTGCAGTATTGCGCTCCACTTCAAGTTCAACCACACTTTGAACTTCCCGGGCAATACGGCCTTCTTCATCTGTTGGCACTACCCAGATTTGTGGGCCTGTACCTGAATCAATTCGGCCTTCGGTACCGCGTTTCAGCTCATTATTGGCATTTTTATCAAGACTGAAACCGAAATGAGGCAGGTAAGTCATGGTTTTTTCGCGGATATACGCTGAGTTTTCGCCAATGCCGCCAGTGAAGAACAGACCATCAAGACGTGGCAGACCACAGCTCAACGCTGCCAGAGACTTAGCTAAACGGTAGCAGAATACTTCAATCGCCAGTGTGGCATCTTCATTGCCTTGTTCTGAAGCTTCAATCAGGGTACGCATGTCATTGGACAGATCAGACAAGCCCAAAAGACCACTTTGGCTATTCAGCATCTTGTCAATTTTATAAATATCCCAACCCAGGTTTTTCGCCAGGAAGCTGTGCAGACTTGGGTCAACATCGCCACTGCGTGTGCCCATAACAATACCTTCAAGTGGAGTTAAACCCATTGAGGTATCTACACTTTTCCCATTCCAAACGGCACAGGTCGAGCTACCATTACCTAAATGCGCGGTTAACCAGCCACCTTGTTTGAAACTGCCTGCCAGTTCAGAACCACGCTCTGACACATAGGCATGACTAGTCCCGTGGAAGCCATAGCGACGCACACCATGAGCAGTATATAAAAATTTCGGCAGGGCATAACGATAAGCATGCGCTGGCATGGTTTGATGGAAGGCAGTATCAAATACTGCAACTTGTGGTAATTCCGGGAATAAGCGTTTGGTTGCTTCAATACCAATTAAGTGTGCCGGATTGTGTAATGGCGCAAGCGGCGTTGCTTCACGAATTTTTTCAATAATCTCGTCATTGATCAGTTCAGCCTTGGTCAGGCTGCCACCATGTACGACACGGTGACCGATCGCGTCCGGACGGTAGTTGGCCAGACGTTCAAGACCCACTTCAAGTGCTTTTTTGTGGTCAGCAAATGGAATATGGATATCGACCGGCTCATTGCCAACCGTCACACCTTTAATGCGAGCATTCTCTGTGCCTAAGTTCTCAGCTAAACCATGAATACGGAAATTCTGCTCCTCAAGAAGTAATGCAAACTTGATTGAAGAAGAGCCACAATTAATAACTAATACTGATTTAGACACGATTGATTACCCAATTTTTAATTAAAATTCTCGTCCATTTGCTTGACCCAATTGCGGGCAATGAAGCAGCAATCCAGATCAATGAATATGTTTTAACATTTGTTTTTTTTCTGTCCTAGATAGACTTTAGCAGATTAGACTTAAGCATTATCGACCGATTTAACAATAATAACTAAAATTTATCAGTTCATAGTTTTCATTTATAAATAAAATGATGCTGAAAATATAATCAATAAGAATACTAAACTCTGCTTAAATTTAATTTTAGAACAGATTAATTCTTTAGTTTAGCGCCTGAAAAGGCAAATATTGTTTTTACATACAATTCTATAAAGAGATTCATCAATAAAATGACCGGAAGGTTCTAATCCATCTATTTCAGTGTCAATTTTTCTGTCCATAAAAAACAGCCTCATTTATGAGGCTGTTTTAAATGAGCGATCTGAATACTTATTGGCGAATCTGACCATCACCAAAGACAATCCATTTCTGCGACGTCAGGCCTTCAAGACCGACTGGGCCACGAGCATGGATTTTATCGGTTGAAATCCCGATTTCTGCGCCTAAGCCATATTCAAAACCATCTGCAAAACGAGTAGAGGCATTGATCATGACCGAACTTGAATCTACACCCGCCAGAAATTCGCGAGCCAGACTGTAGTTTTCAGTAATAATGGAATCGGTATGATGCGAGCCATATTTGTTGATGTGCTCAATGGCTTCTTCTATACCAGAAACGACTTTGATCGCCAGAATCGGGCCCAGATACTCGGTATACCAGTCTTCTTCAGTGGCCGTAATGACTGCATCTCCAAGAATACGCTGGGTTTCCCGGCAACCACGAAGTTCGACTTTTTTCTCTTGGTAAAGCTCTGCGATGCGTGGCAAGAATTCTTCAGCGACTTTTTCATCGACCAGCAGGGTTTCCATGGCATTACATACACCATAGCGATGGGTTTTGGCATTGAGCGCAATAGGCAATGCTTTCAACAAATCTGCTTGAGCTTCCACATACACATGACAGTTGCCATCTAAATGTTTAATGACCGGTACGCGTGCTTCCTCGGTAATTCGTTCGATCAGGCTCTTGCCGCCACGAGGCACAATCACATCCACATATTCGGTCATGGTAATCAACTGGCCCACTGCAGCGCGGTCAGTCGTATTCACGACCTGTACGGCAGCCTCAGGCAAGCCTGCGACTTTCAGGCCATGCTGAATCGCGACTGCAATTGCCTGATTCGATTCCAGAGCTTCTGAGCCGCCCCGTAAAATAATGGCATTGCCTGATTTGAGCGCGAGTGATGCCGCCTCCAACGTGACGTTAGGACGTGACTCGTAGATCATGCCGACCACACCCAAAGGCACACGCATCTTGCCCAGTTGAATCCCGGATGGGCGATAAGCCATATCACTAATTTCACCAATCGGATCTTTCAGGCCAATGACATCTTTTAAGCCCTGTAACATACCTTTAAAGCGTGTGGGGTTGAGTTCTAAGCGATCAAGCAGGGCTGGATCCAGATTGTTGTTATGCGCCTTGGTCATATCTTTCTGGTTAGCCGCCAAAATAGCAGTTTGGCTATTTTCCAAAGCCGTATAAATAGCGGATAACGCATTATTTTTAGTTTGGGTGGACGCGCGAGCCAAAATGCGAGACGCCTGGCGTGCCTGCTGTCCTACCGTTTGCATATATTGTTCAATAGACTCTTGCATAGCGGTTTGATCACTTAGAAATTTCATTTCGATATTAACAGCCTGCTGCTGCACAATGAAGCCCATCTATTAAAAATCATCCGTTTTCGCAAACTTCTAAACATTTTGAAATTGTTTTCTGTTTAAAAGTAGATAAGTGGTCACTGAAGCGGTTGCTTGTGAAAAGCAGCTCTGTATAGAATGAAGCACGCGACATTGATGTCATTTATAATTATTAAAGAGCAGGATGCGTGTTCAGGCACACCGGAATGCGCCTGAAATATAAGATCTGTTAATCATGACTTGCACAATAAAAATAAGGCAAGGACGGAGGAAAAGGAATATGAATTCCATTATCCACATGGACGCCCATGTATTGGAACAACATAGCCACGATGGTTTTTTTGATCTTTATGATAAGCACAGTTTTAAGCAGCCGCCACGCACCACCTGGATGGATGGCTGGAAAATAGAATATATGGCGATCGCCCGTCCAGATACCTTGCATTTAAGACCCATGGTGATCATTGGGGGCGCTTTCCAGAATTTTAATTCCTACAAATATTGTGTAGAACAGCTTTTTGATGCAGGTCCCATCATTCTGATTGACCTGCCCTCCATGGGGGCGAACCAGCAGATTAGTAATGTCGATACGGGTCTGTCTGCCGGAACACTGGAGCTGGAAGACCTTGCTGCGATGCTGGGACGATGGCTGGAACAGATGCAGCTGCCGCAAGTGACAATTCTCGGCATGTCCTTAGGATCAGTGGTCGCTTCCTGTCTGGCAGATCAGCGTCCCGAACTGGTCGAGCGGATGATCCTGATGGGTGTCATGCAGAAAACCCGTAAAAGCTGGCGAATGCTGCTGGAAGAATCCTTACACCTGATGAAAGAACAGCGTATGGATGAATTTGGTCAGGCCGTGATTTTGTATCTGGTCAATCATGCACGTTTAACAGAAACTCGGATGTCACCGACTGCAAAACGTTTGTTCTTTAAACAGATGGCGGAATTTACGGCCACCGAACAGGATCGTTATGATATCAATTGCAACCGTTTATTGCGTCTGACCAATGTGCCAATTCCACAGTGCAAAGTACTGGTGGCATGTGGACAATATGACAGTTTTACCTTGCCACATGAGAATGCCAATTTTGCCCTGCAATGTCCGAATATGCAGTATGTACAAATTGCAGGCGCCGATCATGTACCGCAGTTACAACGTCGTAAAGAAACCATGCATCTGTTTGCAACCTTCTTACGTGATGAACCGGTCGATCAGTTGCCGGGAATTATTCCGTTTAGCCCTGAGCAGATACAGCAGCTTGAACGTCGCGGTGAAGAGCGGATTCAGGTGCAAGATTCACAGCGTTTCCTCAGTCATCGTCATTCTGATCTCATTTTAAAAGCAGAGATCGTGGACATGAATTTCTTTGGGGTATTGCTGGAGTTAGATGTAGAACAGGCAGTATGCGCAACAGCTTATCCACGTGATCTGGCCTTGCATCTGGAAGATGAAGTTGGGGAATTTCAGATTGAGTGCCTGATCTTTGAACAGGATGATACTCAGCTGCGTGCTTTATTCAAACATGGCAGTTTTGAAGTCGCAGAACGCTTATTACGCTTTGTACAAATGCAAAAAGTACTGTCACAAACTGAAGTATTTGATGCAGCAATTTAAAAAACAGCAGCATTAAAAAACAGCGTACTTAAACGCTGTTTTTTTTCACGGCATGAATCATCCAGACCAGATCACCTAAATGTTCATCCTGTTCATGAGTCGGGTTTGGCTGATGAGGCTCGGCAAAATAACGTTGTGGTTGTTGTACCTCAACCTGGTCAAATCCTGCATCTTGAAAAAAGTGCTGTAGTTCTTGAGGGGATTTAAAATGAAAGGTAAACGCACTTCGAGACATGAATTTAAGCAGACGGCTACTGCTCCAGATAAAGTTCGCTAGTTTATTTTTCACCGGTTCGGGGTAAATATCGCTGAGATAGTGAACTGCCGGGAAATACTGCGCATTTTCTGTAATACCCTGCATCAGAATGCGTAACATCTGCTGATCAAAATAATTAATCAGTCCTTCACTAATGACCACTAAGGGCTGGTTGCGGTCAAACATCTGAAAAATACAGTCCAGTTCTTCACTAAAAATATCGGCAGTCAGGACTTCAGGTGCATGCTGATCAATTTGCTGTAAAGCCTGCGTCTTGATCTTGGCCATATCAGGCAAATCCAGTTCACGATAATTAATCTCTGGAAATTTCTGTCTGAAATTCCAGCTGCGTGGAGATAGTCCGCAGGCAATTTCAAGAACCTGAAGTTGTGGATGTTGCTCAATTAGTTGACACAAATGCTCATCAATCATTTGATGACGCTGCTTAAGTGTCGTACGCATGCTACCGCCGACATGGCGTTCTGCCCAGGATTCAAGTGGGTGAAGCAGTTTGGCCAGAATTTTACCTTTAGTGGTCGCAAAGGCTGGATGCGAGATCCCCATTTGATACCAGATATAGCCGGTATAGTGCGCCGTAAAAGAAATATGGCGATGTTGCGAAAGTGAGTCTGTCATATTTATTCTGACCTTATTGTTATTTTTAAATTGATTAAATAATTGTGTAACCTTTTCATTACTATAATTAAAAAGGAACACTTTGTCGTGTCCCTTTTTCCTATTGATTGGATTTAAAAAGCTTTAGCTCATCTGCTGTTTGAACGCCAGTATTTCATCACGGATCTCGCGCCATTCTTCACCCAGATCCAGTTCGTCACCAATCTGGATGTCCGGGATGTTGCCGCGCATGCGTTCCAGGCGTTGCTGGTTCGGGAGGGGCAGATTTTCAATTCCTTCCAGTGCGATACATTGTGCCGCACGATCATTGCAGACCAGCCCCATATCACAACCAGCTTTAAGGGCGGCCTGAATTCGGGCATCGGCACCGCCTGCGACACATGCTGCCTGCATGCTTAAATCATCCGAGAACAGGACACCGTCAAAGCCCAGCTCCTGACGTAAAACTTTCTGAATCCAGAATTCTGAGAAGCCTGCCGGATTTGGATCAACCTGGCTATAGATGACATGAGCCGGCATCAGTGCATCCAGTTGTGATTGTAACTGGATAAAGGTTTGCATATCTTTTTGCTGGATTTCTGCATAGGAGCGCGTATCAATTGCTGCAGCAACATGCGAGTCTGCTTTAACAGAGCCATGACCTGGGAAATGTTTACCAGTTGAAGCCATACCGGCACGTTTCATACCTTTTAGAAATGCGCTGGCGAGTGGAATAATGTCCTGAATATTTTGGGCAAAGCTACGATCACCGATCACATCACTGATGTCATTCAAGTCCAGTACCGGTGCAAAGCTGAAATCAATGCCAACAGCCAGCACTTCAGTCGCCATCAGCCAGCCGCATTTTTCAGCCAGTTCAAGGGCACGCTGTGGATCGCTCGTATAAAGTTCGCCAAATTTCCCCATGGCAGGCAGCAGGGTAAAGCCTTGTCTTAAACGCTGTACACGACCGCCTTCCTGATCCACTGCAATTAAAATATCAGGACGCACCTGACGCATATGATCGGTCAAAGCACGGACTTGGGCGGGAGATTCGATATTGCGACCAAATAAAATCACTCCACCGACTTGCGGCGCACTTAATAGTTCAATATCTTCTTGAGTGAGGGTTGTGCCTGCGATGTCGAGCATCAATGCGCCAATCATATGCGGAATCCGTTTTAGAGTTTTTCGGAGAAAACAATACCTGAATTCTGCAATGATTTGCTACACTTTGTCAGCACAGAATATGATAAAACTACACGACATAAACATATTAAGTTGTTTAAGATGCTGAATACGTTAAATTCTGGTCGAAAAGCAACACGGTCACATTGGTCTCTAGGCCAAGGAAGTACGAATTATTTATGAAATTTCAAACTATAGCTTGCGCAGTTGCGATTGCGACAGGTGGATTATTTTTTACCCATGTAGTGAATGATGCGATTGCGGCCAATAGTAATGAAGTGGTCAGTAAAGCAATTCAGCCATCTCAAGAGCAGGCGCTGGTGTCACGTCAGCTGGCAACCCTGGTTGACCGTCAGCACTATTTAAATATGCGTCTGGATGCCCAAACTTCGCAGCGTATTTTTGATTTCTATATTGATAGTCTTGATCCGGAGCACAGTCTGTTTCTGGCTCCAGAAGTTGAAAACTATAAGAAACGCTATGGTGCCAATTTTGGTGCCAATCTGAAAGCCGGCAATTTGTCTGGTCCTTATGAAATGCATGCGCAATATCAACAGCGATTGCACCAGTTCTACACCTACATGTTGAATGAGCTGAAAAAACCGCAGAATCTGAATCAGCCAAATGTTTATATCGAAACGGATCGTGAAAAAGCACCGTTCTTTAAAACTGAAGCTGAACAGCGCGCGCACTGGTCAAAAATGCTGGTGTCTCAGCTGATCAATCTGACCATCAGTAAAGAAGAGGAATTGGCCAAGCAGAAAGCTCTGAAAGCCAATCCGGAATTGGCCAATGGACAAGACCTCACGGGTCCTGAAGATCTGACGCCTGCGCAAACCTTAACCAAGCGTTATACCCGTCAGCTGGAACGTCTCAGCCGCATCAAGAGCGATGATGTGCTCGACAAGACACTGAACGCGATGATGCTGACTTATGATCCGCACAGTAATTACTTCCCGCCTGTGGATGCGATGGAGCTGAATCGTCAGACGACTTTACAGCTGGAAGGCGTCGGCGTATCGATTCGTCCAGAACGTGGCAATGAAGATTACACCAAGATTGAAACCATCGTTGAAGGTGGTCCGGCCAGCAAATCTGGTCAGGTGAAATCAGGGGATCGTATCATTGGTGTGGCACAAGACGGCGAGCAGATGGTCGATGTCATTGGCTGGCCAAGTAATGAAATTGTCGGTCTGATTCGTGGTAAACGTGGCACGAAAGTGACTTTACGCTTACTCGGTGCGGGTGCTGCCATGGGGCAGGCACGTAATGTGACCATTACCCGCGATGTGATTCAGGAAGAAGATGCCGGTGTACGTACGCGTGTAGTCGACATTCAACGCGATGGCAAGAAATATCAATATGGTGTGATCGAAATTCCATCGTTCTACCTGAACTATCGTGCACGCCGTGCCGGTACCGATTATCGTTCGGTGTCTGAAGATACCAACAAAGCCTTGAAAGAGCTGGCAGCGAAGAATGTTGCCGGGATTATTGTCGATTTACGGAATAACCCAGGTGGTTCACTGGAAGAAGTGGCGCGTATGTTGGGGCAGGTGATCAAGTCTGGTCCAGTGGTGCAGATCCGTGATGGCAATGGCAATGTCAGCGTCTTTGAAGATGATGATGGCGGTGCACAAACTTATGCTGGTCCATTGGCAGTGATGGTGAATCTGGCCTCTGCATCGGCCAGTGAAATTTACTCTGCTGCGATTCAGGATTATGAGCGCGGGATTGTGATTGGCAGTACCACCACCGGTAAAGGTACAGCACAGGTACAACTGGATAGTCTGGCGCATGGTCAGGCGACATTGACGCAGCGTAAATTCTACCGTGTGACCGGTGGCAGTACCCAAAATAAAGGGGTTATTCCGGACATTAAACTGGTTGATATTTATAACGAAGAGTTTGGTGAGCGTAAGGCTAAAAATGCCTTGCAGTGGGATACCATTCCAACGGCACCATTTAAACGTGAAGGTGCAGTACAGAAATACGTTCCTGAATTGGCTAAACTTTCTCAGCAAAGGGTCACACTGGATTCTCAGTTCAAGTATTTAGAACAGCGTAAAGCCGTGATGAAGAAAGCCGAAGAAGAGAAACGTCAGGTACTGGACTTACAACAGCGTAAAGCTGAGTTGATTGCCATGGAGCAAAAAACGCTGGACGCAGAAAATACTCGTCGTGCTGCAACAGGTCTGAAACCTTATCCAAACTGGGAAAGTTATCAGGCTTCGCTGGATGCCTTGATTGAAACACGTGCCAAGATGAAGGCCAAAGAACGTCCGGCTCTGCCTGAAGAAGAAGCGTTTGTGATTGAAGCGGCAAATGTGTTACTGGACTATGCCAAATTACAGAAAAAATCCTAAGATTTAACTTTATTTATCATTCATTAAAATAGCCTGTTTCGACAGGCTATTTTTTTATTTTGCAAATCTGCACAAAAGACCAAATAAAATTTTGCTATGAAGTGCCATCTGTCTAGGGCGTGTCATCAATTAAGCCATATCATGATTGAGGCAAGGTAGATCGCTGACAGGAAGTTTTGAGCCAATTTATCATAGCGCGTAGCAATACCTCGATACTGCTTGAGCTTGGCGAAGAAGTTCTCGATCAGATGTCTTGCCTTATAAAGATGTTGGTCATAATCACGCTGATCAATCGCGTTACTTTTGGACGGCATCACGATCTGGCCATTGATCTTATGGATTGGATCAATCACCCTATCCTTGGAATTGTAAGCTTTATCCATGAGCCAAGTCTGACTTAACGATAAGTCCAGCAGCACATCAGCAC
>JQCU01000078.1:0-216 GCA_000761495.1 Acinetobacter idrijaensis | reverse complement strand
TGATGGTGCACATGGGTCTTGGACTCGCGGCAGTGCTCATCCCCATTCAACTCCTGTTCGGACATTTGGTCGGTGACTACGTCCATCAGCATCAGCCGGCAAAGTTCGCCGCTATCGAAGCGCGCTGGCATGACGAACAGCCAGCAAGCGAGGTGCTGCTCGCTTTGCCGGATCCGGCAACGGAGACCAATCGATACGAAATTCGGATCCCGGTCC
>JQCU01000077.1:0-278 GCA_000761495.1 Acinetobacter idrijaensis | reverse complement strand
TGACAATTACTGCTGGCTCACGGCCTCTGCGGGTGATTTCAACCTCTTCCCCGGCTTCAACATTGTTGAGCACTTCAGAAAGGTTGCCGCGCGCGGTACGGAAGTTAATGGATTGCATAAACACCTCGTGTACTCGTTATGTGTACACAATTATAAACCTCACAGGCATAAAGCACCAGCCCTTTGCAGCTTAAATAACCGGACAATCATCAAATTCCCCACTTCGGGCATCATTGATGACATGAGTGATCACACCAAAAATAGCATTACTGCCCGTG
>JQCU01000076.1:0-350 GCA_000761495.1 Acinetobacter idrijaensis | reverse complement strand
AAGTCAACGAGAAGGTAAAAGGTCAGTATCCTGAAATGGATATAAAAATACCTTTCCTTACGGTTATGGAGACGTTGCAATATAAACCGGCAGAGAGCGCAGCCAAAGTACAGTGCCCAGTTTTGGTTGTTATTGCCGGCCAGGATAGTGTTAATCCACCAGAACAGGGAAGAGCCTTATATGATGCTGTTGCTTCTGGTACTAAGGAATTATACGAGGAAGCTGACGCATGCCATTATGATATTTATGAAGGCGCGTTTTTTGAACGTGTGGCGGCAGTACAGACGCAATGGTTTAAAAAACATCTTTAATTGTCGGTATTAATATGTCAGAGGTCGTTGAGGTCAGCT
>JQCU01000075.1:0-428 GCA_000761495.1 Acinetobacter idrijaensis | reverse complement strand
GCGAGCCAGTTCAAACGCCTGGGCGTGTTGTTCTTCCGGCAATCCGGCGACAACTTTATCAATCGCAGCACTCAAACGACGTTGGTATAGCTCAAAAACAAGACCACAACCAGGCATGATCTCTTTTGATAAAACATCCAGCTCTGAGAGAAATTTTTCACTATCGAAAGTATCCATCATCTTCACCTTCATAAGTTACCAGACACTATTTCTGCATCAGTTAATAACAGGGGCCATAAGCCCCTGTTATATTTATTTCCCTTCTATAGCGATTCTTCTAAGCTCATGAAGAATACAAGCCGTTTGATCTACCATTTTTTCGTCATGAATGATGTTTTCTGCTATTAACTCGTTAAACTCTACGACCAGAAAATATGACTCTCTGTAAACGTCATCCTGATCAAATTCTGCCGCTCTAAACTTTGAAT
>JQCU01000074.1:0-550 GCA_000761495.1 Acinetobacter idrijaensis | reverse complement strand
TGTTATCGTCTGCTATGGCCTCTCTGTATTCCTTCATGGAAGCCAGTAAAATATATAGTTGATCGTCTAACTCGTTTTGGTTGCTCATAGCGATGGCCCACTTCTTCCGTATTTAATACGCTGCGTCTGTTTCATCTTCTGCTCTTGTTCCAATTTCAATCTTTGCCTTTGCTCAAGCTCCAGACGTTGCACTTCCCGATCTTTCTTCCATTGCTCGAAACCTTGCTCAACACGGTTGAATCCTTGTTTCAATGTCTTTTCCTTTTGCTGTTCTTTGTTTTGGAGCTGCTGGCTGTTCTGCTGTTTGATCGTGTCGTTGAAACGACTAATCTCAGTATCTATGCCTTTCCTGCGCATCTGCGTGACCTTACTACCCTCATGGATAGTGGCTTGTAGCTGATTACCTTGATCGGCATAGCTGCGGTGGTCGATTCTTTCCCGATACCCTGCATGTTCGAGGGCATGATTTGCTAGGTTTGCCCAGGTGGAGCGGATCTGTTTAATTTCTTCCTGGCTTGTTCCCATGCCCAATGTTTTTCTTTTGGTATTA
>JQCU01000073.1:0-355 GCA_000761495.1 Acinetobacter idrijaensis | reverse complement strand
ATTTAAAGCTTTACGGACTGAAACAGATTTTAAAGGTCAAAAAGCTGTCTATCTCTATTTTCAGTTAAATATTCATTAAGTTCCATGAGTATTTTTTCTTTGTTGGCTTCATTACTTTGCATCTTTTTAATTAAATAAGAACCGAGCAAAATTTTACGTCGAGTATCATCCTTTCTTTCTTGCTCTTTTTGCTTCGATCTTTCTCTAGCTTCGATAGCTTGTTTACGAGCCTTTAACTGTTTCAGCTTCTCTAATTGGGCTTCGATTTTCTTTTCAAGAGTTTCAGCAGTTTTTGTCATAATTCAGATTTCGGGATATAGAAAACCACTCAAGCATAAGGCCCTATGAATTGAAA
>JQCU01000072.1:0-867 GCA_000761495.1 Acinetobacter idrijaensis | reverse complement strand
AGACCCCCTGTCCGGGGCGACAGGTTTGCAGGTGACACAAGGGCAGGTTCTGTCCGGCAGTGGCTGTACTGCTAACGGTAACTGTCTTTCTGGCGGGAACGGAGACCGACAGGTTTATGAGAAACTGGCCAGTGGTGCTTCCACCTTTACACTGAAACTCAGGATGAAGGTCCGTGATAAAGAATGGGTTCCCCGGGTGGAGTGGGTGGAGAGTTGTCCGTTTAATAAAGCGGATGGCGTGCTGAAAGGCACTGAGTGTTCAGAGCCGGGTGGTACGAAAACCGGAGTGATGGAAGGTAAACCCTGGAGCATCACACAGGCGTGCTGGGCATACCGGGATAAATATGTCACACAGTCCGCAGATAATGGTACCTGTCAGAAATATGTCGATAATCCGGCCTGTACGCTGGCCTCACGTCAGTGCGCGTTTTATTCCGATGAGGGAACCTGTCTGCATGAGTATGCCACGTACTCCTGCGAGTCAAAAACATCAGGAAAAGTGATGGTCTGTGGTGGTGATGTCTTCTGCCTTGACGGTGAATGCGATAAGGCGCAGAGCGGAAAAAACAGTGATTTTGGTGCAGCCGTATCACAGCTGGCTGCGCTTGCCGCCGCAGGTAAGGATGTTGCCGCCCTGAATGGTGTGGATGTCAGGGCTTTCACCGGCGAGGCTAAATTCTGCCGTAAGGCCGCAGCCGGCTTCAGTAACTGCTGTAAGGATGGCGGCTGGGGTCAGGATGTGGGGCTGGCGAAGTGCAACAGTGAAGAAAAGGCGCTGGGAAAGGCAAAGGACAACAAACTGACGGTGAGTGTGGGCGAGTTCTGCTCCCGGAAAGTACTCGGTGTCTGCCTGCAGAAAAAGCGCAG
>JQCU01000071.1:0-354 GCA_000761495.1 Acinetobacter idrijaensis | reverse complement strand
ATTTATATCAGCAGGTGCAGCCTCTGTGATGAGTTTGCTGAACCGATGCAGAGAAAAATCAAGGCCCGCATGTTTGTTGTTCTTTACTACAGTATAATTATTTTTATCATAGCCAAAACTGGCATTGTTTACATCACCAAGGCCTCCGTGTTTTGCTGATACACCATATCCCTGCGACAACAGGGTCAGTGAGCCCCGCCGAGACACGCTGCTGAAGTCAATCATTGGCACATCAAGCGTACCAACTGCATTTCCACTTTTGTCTTTTATTTCAATTCCGGTTGCACCAGGTGTAAATACGCCTTTATTTTCAGCAAAATCACGGAAAGTCTGATATGGTATTTCAGCGCTGAC
>JQCU01000070.1:0-1584 GCA_000761495.1 Acinetobacter idrijaensis | reverse complement strand
AGTTATGCGTTGATCGCAGATTTCCTGCAAAACCGACAATCGTTTAAGTTCTTTACCCGACATAGACACCAACATATCAAACCGTCCGCTAAGGAAATTGCAAAAGTGCATATTCTAAAAGCGGACATTTTTATTGGTGAGAATATAGACACTTTAAATGGGTTCTAACAACTGAATTTCGTATAACAGCCATTATGTTAAATGGAATCAATATTAGAGGAATTTTCTTTTATACTAAATGAAAATTTATGATATTTAACTCAACTTATGAATCCAACAATAGATACAATTTTAAGAAAAATAGATAGCTTAAAGCTTACTCAAGATTTTTTCTTTGTGATGAATAAAACTATTCACTTAAGATATGCCACTGTTTATGAAATACATGAAAAAGGATTCATAAACTTAGGCAATACTGAAGATATATTTCAAGAAATACATGATCTTATGGATAGTGATGAATTAGATAATGGAATTTACAGTTATTATTCTATTGATAAAAAAGTAATACATCATACTGATTACAATCCTGAATTATTTTGGGATGATGCGATGGAGTTAATTCTATATCAAACTTATGAGGTAACACCATTTGATACAGAACGACAAGCTCAATTAGAAGAGAGTCTTTCACAAGAAAAAATCAAGAAAACGCTTGTATATGCTTGCCATGTTAATTTAATAGATCAGATAGATTTTTTATTATCAAAAAAAATAAGTAAAGGTGAGTTAAATAGAGGTCTTAAAGGTGTAGGAACTCCTTTAGGATTGAGCATTGAAAAAAATAATACTGATTTAGCTAAGAAGTTATTAGAACTTGGTGCAGACCCAAAGAAAAAATCATTTGCCTATACACCACTTGAATTGGCATTTAGATATTCAGATGAAATGGTCTTTTATTTTTTTGAGCATTTTAAAGAATATTTTATTAAGACAGTGACACAAAAGGGCTTAGCTATTGCTGGACTCAATCAGAATACTGAAATTTATAAATTACTGATAGATTTAGGTTGTGATCCTCTCGGTAAAGATCCAGTTTTCCAAATGCCACATGTTTTCGTAGATTATAATAATTTATACGGATTACAGTTCTTAGCTGAATATGGAATAGATATGAAACATAAAAATAAATACAAGGAAACAGCATTTGAAAGAGCACAGAAGCAAGCAAAAACTGAATTAATGAACTACCTAGAAACATTTAATTAGGTTTTCTAAAATACATAATACACCTTATACGAAATGCGTTATGATTCCGCTTATAAATCAATCCTGTAGTTCCTAGTTTATAGCCCATCTTCCCCAAGGTGGGCTTTTTTTATGTTTTTCCATGTTTAACGCTTAGTAAGTGAGCAATGTTTCACGGCTTTAATAAGCCCAAGTGAACAATCAAATCAGCCATACGGCTTAAAGAATCGGCTCCAAAAGCCTCTTTTTTCCGGTTCAGGCTCTACGTGTTCAGGAATAGGAATTCGCTTATTCTCGATTACCCAGTTTAGTGTCGCAAGTTGTACATCTGTTAAACCTTACCAATCTGCTTTTAAATATTCAATCACCTCTGTTTTGTATAAGCCATTCACCGTT
>JQCU01000069.1:0-19024 GCA_000761495.1 Acinetobacter idrijaensis | reverse complement strand
TTATGTATCGCCTTTTGAGTTTGAAGCAATGTACTATGATAAGATTAACCCGTTAGGTCAGGTGGCCTAACTTAAATAAAAAACTCTCCGACAAACCCGGTACGGTTCAATTATTTATAAAATCCTCATTCTAAGTAAAAAAACTAATAGCTAATCCCAAATTTTTTTAATCTTGAAATTAAGGTCGTCGGATTAATTCCAAGCAATTGAGCAGCACCATCCTCACCAAATATTTTTCCTTCACAATGCTGGACAGCACGTTTTAGGTTTTCAATTTCTAATTGCTTAAGATCATCAAGTGTAAGAATATCTGGGGTCCTATGCTCAGCGATTACATTAGTTTCCTTTGTCTGAGAAACAGGCTGATCCTGTTCCAATAAATACTGGAATGACACAGCACCATGACGAGCAGTAATCATGGCACGTTCCAATACATTCTGTAATTCACGGATATTGCCGGGCCAGTTATAACGTTGCAATTCTTGGATATGTTTCTGGCTAAAAGAAAGGTAGGGTACTTTACGCTGTTCACAGATCAGCTTGCTAAAATGGCTGACCAGAAGAGGAATGTCTTCTTTACGTTCACGTAGTGCAGGCGAGAGAATTGGAAATACATTCAGGCGAAAATAGAGATCCTCACGAAAATGCTTTTGTTTGACTTCTTCTTTAAGATTGCGATTGGTCGCGGCAATAATCCGCACATTCACTTTGCGAGTCCGCTCCTCACCAACTCGTTCAAAGGTACCTTCCTGCAATACACGAAGTAACTTACTTTGTAGTTCTAGTGGAAGTTCACCAATTTCATCCAGGAATAATGTTCCTTGATCTGCTAGTTCAAAGCGTCCTGCACGATCACGAACCGCTCCAGTAAATGCGCCTTTGACATGGCCAAAAAATTCACTTTCAAATAGCTCGGCTGGAATAGCGGCACAGTTCACCCGAATTAAGGGTTGCTGCTTACGGTGGCTGGACTGATGAATCGCACGGGCAATCAATTCCTTACCTGTACCTGACTCGCCATAAACCATTACGTTGGCATCTGTTTGAGCAACGACCTTGATCTTTTCAATAATTTCTCGGATAGAACTGCTATTCCCGACAATCTCATGATACTGGTTGTCCTGCAGGATTTCTTCCTGCAAATATTCATTTTGTTGTTCTAGGCGGCTTTTCAGGTTTTGCAGTTCATTTAAGGCCTGGGTAAGTTTGGCTTCAGTATTTAATCGTTCGGAAATGTCGCGGAATACCACCACTGCACCAATAATCTTACTATCACGGATCACAGGTGTACTGGTAAATTCAACTGGGAAATAACTACCATCTACCCGCCAAAATATTTCTTGAATACCCTCATGTACCACACCATCATGTACCGCAGCATAAATTGGGCATTGCTCAACAGGATAATGACGACCATCTTCATGGGTATGGTGGTGAATCTGATGAATATTCTTGCCAATAACATCTTCGGGTTTCAGCCCAAGCATTCTGGCACCGACTGGATTAATAAAGGTGCATAACCCTTGATGATTAATACTATAAATCCCATCGCCAACAGCACTAAGTAGCAAATGTTTACCAGTGTCTGAATCAATAAACAGTTCTTGTAGTGCTTGCCATTCCATCAAGCCAGCACGTATGGCTTTGTCTGCATTTTTATTAAATTGGCGTAGCTCTAGATCTTTGACATCAACAAGCGACCAGATCATATAGTCATGTTGTTGATAGGGTAAATGGGTCGCTTGTACATCCAGCTGGATTTTCTCTCCGTTCCAGTCAAAGGCATAAATTTCATTATTCCAGGCTTGACCTTTATTCAGCGTTTCCTCGGTAAAAGCAATCAGATAGGGCAGTTGGGTAAAGTGACCAAAAATTGAAGTGACCGATTTATTCAGTAATTCATGGCGTTCGTAACGTAGCAGACGGGCCGCCGCAATATTGAAATCAATAAAACGATTCTCTTTCGGATCAATCACCATTAATGCCTGCGCGGCATGCTCAAAAGTTAAAGGTCTTAAAGAATCTTCAGAATTTGCCCAACCAGAAATAAAGTCAGCTGCCATGATATGAAATTTCGTAGATATAGCTATGAAAAATCATATTAATACGAAATTTCATAATTGTAAAAAGTTTATATCTGAACACCATTAAACAGAGAAAAATATAATTATCAAATAAAAACAATGATTTAAAAAATACCTTATAGCAATTTTCTTAACTTGGCACAGCTTTGGCAATAACTAAGACAAACCAATCAAGGTTGTTTAACTCATCTTATCGGAGCGCATTATGCCAAAAGTAGATATCGAACAATATAAAGATGGCGACTTCCTGGTCGACTATGAAGAAAAGGTATTTGAGGATGTCAAAGCACAGCCCGGCGAAAAAGCATTAGTAACATTTCATACAGTGGCTTTTGAAGGTTCGATTGGTTTGGTTAATGTGTTACAGGCTAAACGCTTATTACGTAAAGGATTCGAAACAAAAATCCTGCTATACGGTCCAGGTGTGCAATTAGGGGTACAACGTGGTTTCCCGACTTTAGGCGCTGAAGCATTTCCAGGACATCTGGCAGTCAATAATCAGATCAAAGCATTCATGGAAGAAGGTGGTGAAGTCTATGCCTGCCGTTTTGCTCTTCAGGCGCTATATGGTCAGACTGAAAAAGCACTCATTCCTGGTATTCGTGCCATCAATCCATTAGATGTGATGGATCTTAAACTGCTCATGCGTCGTGACAATGCATTAATTATCGATACTTGGACAGTGTAATTCAAATCTTGGAAAAAATAGGGGAGTTAGCCATGAGTAGAATCGTAAAAGCTGCAGCCGTACAGTGTAGTCCAGTTCTTTATAGTCAGGCAGGTACCGTAAAAAAGGTCTGTGACCTGATTACTGAGTTGGGACAGCAAGGTGTGCAATTTGCAGTTTTTCCTGAGACTGTGGTGCCTTATTACCCTTATTTTTCCTTTGTTCAGCCTCCGTTTGCGATGGGTAAAGAGCATCTCAAGCTTTTGCATGAATCTGTAGTTGTACCTTCAGAGGCTACTGACCTAATTGGTGCGGCATGCCGTGCGGCGCAAATGGTGGTTTCAATTGGGGTCAACGAACGTGTGGGGGGCACAATTTATAACGCCCAACTGCTATTTGATACGGATGGCAGCATCATTCAGCGTCGCCGCAAAATTACGCCGACCTATCATGAACGTATGGTTTGGGGGCAGGGTGATGGCAGTGGTTTATGTGCGATTGATTCGGCTGTTGGACGAATTGGTTCATTGGCTTGTTGGGAGCATTACAACCCATTGGCACGTTTTGCGCTTATGGCTGATGGCGAACAGATCCATGCGGCTATGTTCCCTGGATCATTGGTCGGACAAGTTTTTGCCGACCAGATATCAGCAACCATTCAGCATCATGCGCTGGAATCAGGTTGTTTTGTGGTGAATGCCACCGCATGGCTGACACCGGAACAGCAACAACAGATTATGCAGGACACCGGCTGTGAAAAAGGTCCAATCTCAGGTGGCTGCTTTACTGCGATTGTTTCACCTGAAGGCAAATTTTTAGCTGCACCTTTAACGGAAGGTGAGGGCTATGTGATTGCTGATTTGGACTTTAGCCTGATCGATAAACGCAAGCGCATGATGGATTCCGTTGGACATTACAGTCGCCCTGAATTACTGAGCCTGTTGATTGATCGTCGCAAAACCCAGGTTTTACATGAATATTCAGAATCTCAATCAACAACACAAGAAAAAATCAGCAACTTTACCGTGCTAACAGAAGAGCAACTGAGTGAAGCGTAGAAGTTAAATTTGAAAATGAATTAAATATCAAGTGTAAGGAGTGTCGCCATGTTAGCAGTTGAATTACTCAGTGACTTGCAATGCAATGGCCTGAAATGGGAAGGTGAGGTTGGTCTGGCCCGTAAAGGTGGAGCTGGGCCAAGCGACCATAAAGCCCTGAGTCTGAATGGACAGACCATGATGATTCCCGTGCTGAATCTTGCAGCCCAGAATTCTCCTTATACCGCACAGCAGGACAAAGAATCGGACAACGTAATTATTTTTAAGAACAAGCTACCGGTAGCTACGCTAACTGCACCGAAACGTCCAAAGTTTTATGAGCTGAAAACCGCAGATGGTATTACTTATGAACAGATTGCTACCCTGCATAGTCATAATGTTCTGGCAACCACTGTTTTGCAGCACTGTATTCGTATGAATGACAAGTCAACGGCTTGCCAGTTCTGTTCGATTGATCAGTCTTTACAAGATGGCCGGACATTAATCCGTAAACGTCCTGAACAGCTGGCGGAAGTGGCTAAAGCCGCAGTCGAGCTAGATGGGATTACTCAAATGATCCTGACGACTGGAACACCAAACACGCCTGACCGTGGTGCCGAGATTTTATTTGATTCAGTCACTGCCATTCGTGCAGCAGTCGATTTACCGATTCAGGTGCAATGTGAACCACCTGATGATTTTAGCTGGTTTGCAAAGTTAAAAAATGCAGGAGCTGTATCCATCGGGATGCACTTGGAAGCCGTCAGTGATCGGGTACGACACAAGATCATGCCGGGCAAAGCTGAGGTCTCACTGGATAAATATTTTGCTGCTTTTAAGGCTGCAGTCGAGGTATTTGGCCGCGGTCAGGTCAGTACCTATATTCTGGCTGGACTTGGAGATACAAAAGAAGAAATTCTTGAAATGACGGCCAAATTGACTGAAATCGGCGTCTATCCATTTGTCGTTCCATTTGTGCCGATTCAAGGTACGCCACTGGAGCATCATTCAAAACCAGAACCAGAGTTTATGCAGGCGCTCTATCCAGAAATCGGTGCACAGCTGAAACAGCATAAATTGAAGTCTGAAGACACCCAGGCGGGATGTGCTAAATGTGGTGCCTGCTCATCACTCAAAGCTTATGAATAGGAGAGATCGCTATGTATTTAGATGATGATCTTTCACAAAACCTATGGTTGCAGGCAGTTAACCAGCAACTCAAGCATTATCTGGCTGATGAATTTATCAGCGCGGATATCGTGATCAAAATTGTCAGCGAAGATTGGGAACGTCGCCAGTATTACCGTCTTCGTGAAGCAACCTTTCGTGATGAACAGCAGATCCTGAAAGAAGATCGGGATGAATACGATTTCAAAGCATTCGGTATTGTAGCAATTGGTCAGATGTTTGGTGAACCGGATCGGGTCATTGGTGCAGTCCGGATTTTCCCTGAAGGTAAACAGACCTGGTGGGGTGGCCGACTCTGTGTTGATCCCTTATATCGTCACCATCGCGCTATTGGCAAAGCCTTAATCAATGCAGCGGTTTCAACTGCAAAAAATCTGGGATGCCAGCGTTTTCTCGCGACGGTACAGCAACAAAATGAAGCGTATTTCCAGAAGCTGCATTGGCACAGTGAACAAAACATTCAGGTCGCCCATATTCCGCATGTGCTGATGCAGGCAAATCTTGCACATTACCCATTGACTAATATCAGTCTGGCTTACATGCAACATTCATCTGCAGTGTAGGAGGTGTAAATGAACCAGTCAGAACTTGAACGATTGCTCGACTACCTCAGACAAACGCCAGCGATGCAGTCCAAAATGAATATTGGTCAAGGGATCAAAATAGCCCAGCCAAATATTGAAAAGATAGCTAATCTCTATGCTTTGCCGGGAGATGATACCGCTGCAATTGCAACAGAACGCGGCTATATGCTGCATGCCTGCGAAGGCATGATTCCGAGCTTTGTTGAGCATCATCCCTATTTTGCTGGCTGGTCAGCGGTCATGGCTAATATCAGTGATATTGCAGCGATGGGAGGCCGAGCCACATCTGTCGTGAATAGCTTCTGGCATCGCAGTACTGAGCAAGCACAAGCTTTGATTCAGGGGATGCAGGATGCCTGTCAGTGCTACGGCGTACCATTGGTAGGTGGGCATACCCATATTGATCCTCAATTTCAGCCCGCACTTTCGGTTGCCATTCAGGGTGAGGCAAAACAACTTTTATCAGTCATGCATGTGCAACCACAGCAAAACATATTGTTGGTGCTAAACCTGAAAGGTCAGTTCCATCCAAATACTACTTACTGGAAATGCTTTGAAGGTGTGGATGGTGACCAGTTAAAGGCAGAGCTCGAAATCCTTCCTCAACTAGCAGAACAGGGATTGGCTTATGCAGCACGTGATATCAGCAATGCCGGCATTCTTGGCAGCCTGCTGATGCTGCTGGAAGCATCTGGCTGTGGTGCAGATATTCAGCTTGACCAGATTGCCAAACTTCAAGATGTCGACTGGCAGCACTGGCTACAAATTTTCCCAAGCTATGGCTTTTTACTGACTGCTGACGATGAAGAATGTGAAGAGATTATTGAACTGTTTGCTGCACAGGATCTGCATTGTGCAGTCATTGGACAAGTGAATGCTTCAGGCAAAGTTACTGTTTCTAATCAAGGGTCAAAAGCTGAATTCTGGGATTTTCAACAGCAGCTTTTTACTGGCCTGTGCTATGCAGAACAGATTCAAGATTTTCAAAGATATCAACACAATTTTAGACAACGGGAGCTCAGCTTATGCCAAGCGTAAATTTCACGGTGAAATGGCCAAATGGTCAAAGCAGTAATTTCTATTCACCAAGCACCATTGTTTATGAATATTTTCAGAAAGGTCAGCAATGGGCTGGTCAGGAATTTTTAAACCAGGCTGATCAAGCCCTACATGCTGCTTCAGAACGGGTACGTGCGCGTTATGGTTTTGCCTGTAGCTCAGCAATGGATACGCTCAACCGTATTCAGGAACAGGCAAAGTCATTCTCCCTGAAGCCTGAAGATACGATTGAGATTACTGATATTTATAACATCGACTAGAGGAAATCATCATGTTTCAGTCAACACACTTAAAATCACATTATGATGTCGTTATTGTCGGTGGCGGGCAGGCTGGTCTTTCAGTCAGCCATTATCTTAAACAGGTTAATATCGATCATGTAGTCTTGGAAAAAGAAGACTGTCTCACCCATAGCTGGCGTAAAAAACGTTGGGACAATTTTACTTTGGTCACGCCAAACTGGCAGTGTTTATTACCGAACCATCCCTATCACGGCAATGAACCGGATGGTTTTATGAAGCGGGATGAAATTGTCGACTACCTGGATGGTTTTATTGAGAAGCTCAATCCACCTGCGGTGCTGAATATTACGGTACAACAGGTGCGTAAAATTGCAGAGCAACATTTTGAGATTCAAACCAGCCAAGGTAAAACCACAGCCAATCAGGTGGTGGTGGCAGCCGGTGGTTATCACACGCCAATTTACCCAAAACTCAGCTCTGAATTACCCCAACATTTCTATACCATTCATTCCGAGCAGTACCTTAATCCTGAGCAACTGCCCGAAGGGAATGTACTGGTTGTCGGGTCTGGTCAGTCAGGTGCACAGATTGCGGAGGATCTACATTTAGCTGGTAAAAAAGTCTATCTGTCTATTGGTGATGCACCACGTTGTGCACGTTTTTATCGTGGCAAGGATGTGGTGAAATGGCTGTTCGATATGGGCTATTACGAAACCAATGTTAAGGACCATCGCTATAGTGAAGAAGTACGTAATAGTACCAACCATTATGTAACTGGTCGTGATGGTGGTCGGGATATCGATCTACGTAAATTTGCACTGGAAGGTATGCAATTATTCGGACGTTTTTCTGATTACGACAATGGTTCACTTAAATTCCAGCCAAATCTGGTACAAAACCTGGATAATGCAGATGCCACTTACAACCGTATTAATGCTTCAATTGATGCCTATATTAAGCAAAATGTGATTGAAACGGCTGAGCCTGCCAGTGTCTATACGCCAGTTTGGCAACCCAAAGCAGAACAAACAGAAATTAACTTAGCTGAAGAAAATATTACCTCAATCATTTGGTGTATCGGTTTTAGACCGGATTACTCATGGATTGATCTGGATATATTTGAAGCTAGTGGTTATCCAAAACATGATCGCGGTATCACGATGGATCCAGATGTCAGCTTTATCGGCTTACCATGGTTATATACCTGGGGATCAGGACGTTTCCTAGGTATTGATCAGGATTCTCGATATTTGTCTGAACATCTCATTCAGCGTCATAGAATGTTCAAGGAAAAATATGCAGAGATAATTGCTTAATAGTAGCTGATTATCAATCTTTTAGAATTTTAACCGCATTATTTAATGCGGTTATTTTTAGGAGGGATTACCGGGCGTGAGGCACTCTACAAAGCCCTACGTCAGGATTCAGCACCATGTTTTGATACGATTAATCGTGTAGTAAATGCTTTAGGCTTAAAACTATGATCCTAGACAAAATAATGGACAGCACGTCCCTCTAAAGATAACGTAACGTTAGGGGCTTAGGAAGTTAAAGAGGGTTGTCACGGAGTATTTTAAGCAAATCGAAGTATAAATTACCATGGCGATGATTGAAGCGATATTCCGTTTCTTTAAGATGCAAATAAAACATCTTCTTGTCAATTCCATTAAATTTACTGAGCCGCTTTTTCGCATAGCCCCAAAAGGATTCTATACCGTTAATATGACGTTCCCCACAAGCAAATTCATTGTCACCGTGATTTACTCTTAAGTGCTTATCAAAGCCAATATCAACTAAACCATCATACCCCCTCCATCCATCTGTATTGATGACTGAATCAAGTTCTATATGCCCACGGATAATCCCTTGCAGCGTAGCTTTTGAGCAATCTGGTACAATTTCCGTGTACACATTTCCATCCCGTTTGAGCAACCCAAATACAATGGTTTTTCCTGATGCCCCACGACCTCGCTTACCACGAACACGACGAGCACCAAAGTAAGATTCATCCAGTTCAACAATGCCATTGAAGGGAGATATTTCTTCACATAGGACAGCAATCTTTTTGCGCAATTTGATATAAATTGTATTGATGGAGCGAACAGAAATATTGGTAAGTTTAGCAGTATCAGATGCAGTAAAATCCATGGCAAAAAAGCGAATAATTTGCCTGAATTTTGCTTCTGCGATTCTTGAATGGGAATAGTATCTATTTTTTGCTTTCATATAAGGAAGTTACCATACTTTTTAATATGCTTAACTTCCTAAGCCCCAATGTAATATCTTGCCGGTAATACCTGAGTTACACCCCTGATAGCTTAATGCATGATCACCAATAAACGGCTTTGTTGCATAAATATGTAAGCATCTGATTTAAATAAATTTAATTTTGGATCAAAAAATAATCAAAACTTTTAAAATCATATAGTTATGAAATCGTTGTGCAACAAAGCCGGATGATGGCAATTTGCCTATAGACAATAATTGGATTGAGGTGCGACACGAAGTCGCTTAATGAAGTTATTCCTCCTGCGGGAACCACCCGTGTCACCGGGTGAATCTAGATGGCTGAATAAAGAGTGCCTTCGACAATGTAACGAGGCACCGCAAGGTGCGGGGTATCAATCGTGAGAGGCATACCCTTCTGGCAGCCATAGCCGGACAAGGGCTAGATAATCGGTATGGTGAACACATGTGAATCTGCGTAACGATCGTTAAGTTGAACGAGCGGAAACACCACCCAAAAATTAGGTAAAATGATACTTTCGCAAGAGGTCTAATGATTTGCTCATCTGCACAGGAGATCTCATCGACAGAGGTACTGAAAATTTAGAATGTCTTTCATTACTCGATCAAAAATGGTTTTTGACTGTGCGCGGTAATCATGAAGAAATGTGTATTCGAGGACAGCATGATCCTAAAATGAAAGATATGCATGCAATGAATGGGGGAGCATGGTTTTATAGACAATTTCAAAAGACACGACAGCGAATTATTGATTAGTTAGCAAAGTTACCATTGGTGATTGAAGTTGAGCTGAAAAATAAAAAGGTAGGTATTGTTCATGCTGATATTGATATTCATGATTGGAATGCCTTTAAGCACGATATTGCACAAGGTGACTACAAGATTTTAGGTGTCAGTTCTGCTTATACGAACGCGCTGTGGGGGAGAGGACGAATTCGTCAGCATTCCGCTCACTATGATGTTGTCGAAAATATTGATGAAATATATTTAGGTCATACCATTGTAAAAGAGCATACTCAAATCGATAATTGCCATTATATTGATGTTGGTTCCTTTTTTACCAAAAAACTTTGTATTGTAAAAATCCAATGAATCTGACGATGTGGTAGGGGAGTTTGGTGGTGAAAAAAGTTCGATTGATCAAAAAATAAACACTTGAATCATGTATCCTAGCTTGTATCCTGTAATTTTTTAATATTAATTAGTGTAATAAAAACAATAGGGTAGGAGAGTGTTGTTGTCCGTCTGGGCCCACCATATAAAACAACCACTTAGGTGCATTAATCCTAGGTGGTTTTTTGTTTTTGGATATTATGAAATCTGAAGTAAGCAATTCACTTAATTGATCGTCGCTCTTATCTCGAAGGACTTAAAATGGGTTGCCTCCACTGATAATGAACTTTTCTAGTTTGCCTTTCAATAAAGATTCTTCGTTATCAGCTTAATAAAAAAGCATCTCCCTCAGATATTACTTTTGTTATCTAGATTCCATAAACATCCTCTTTAATCAAAAAAAAGTTCATATTTATGAAATAATTGTGATGTAGTTCAAAGAATATCTGCAAAAAAAGTGAAAAGTAGATGAAATGCATTTTACAACTGAAAAAATTATGCTAATTAATATGAGATGATTTTTTAGTCAAAAATCATGATGTTTCAGGACGGAATATCTTAAGAAGCGTATTAAAAAAATGATTAAACAGGAGTTTCAATGATGCTTCAGCTTTTAAGAAAATTGTTTTGTTTGCATATTTATGAATATGAGCAAATGCAAGAAATCGGGGAACACAGGGAGTGTCGTAAGTGCGGTACGAATAAGGACTAAAGTTTTTGCAAGAAAAGTGAGCAATGGCTCACTTTTTTTATGCTTGTTATGGGCTAATTTCCGTTAAAATTAAAGGGAAATTTCATCACGATGAACAGGCATATGAGTAAAGATTTTCATGCAGATACCTATATCGTCGACAGCAACCTGGCAGATACGCTGCACTGGCTCAGCCTGCATCAAGAGAGTTATGACTCCTTTAGCTATGATGCAGTCACGCAAGCGCTGATGGTGCATCATGCCAATGGAGTAGATCAAATCCGAATCGGAGATTATCTGAATGCCCGTTATGGCATTTTAATTACTGCACATAACTTTTCTGCGAGTTCATCAACTTAAACAGTGATTAGCTTGCCATTGCATCTGTAGCCAGACTGCGAACACTTGGTTTTGGCTGTTCTGCAACTAAACCTAATTTTGCAAAAAGTTGCTGATCCCGGCCTTGGGGTGTATTAGGGGTCGTCAGCAGTTTTTCACCAGAGAAAATAGAATTGGCACCAGCCATAAATGCCAAAGCCTGATCCGAATCGCTTAAGGATTCACGCCCTGCAGAAAGGCGAATATAGCTTTTAGGCATCAACAAGCGTGCTACGGCAATGGTACGAATCCACTCAATCACATCCAGTTTTTCTACATCTGCCATCGGTGTGCCTTCAATCGGGACCAACATATTGATCGGCACAGATTCCGGATGAATCGCCAGATTTGCAAGTTCATACAATAAACCGATCCGGTCATCACGGCTTTCACCTAGACCAACAATACCGCCACTACAGACTTTCATACCCGCCTGACGCACATGATCCAAAGTATCCAGACGATCATCAAAGCTACGCGTGCTGATGATATATGAATAGTATTCACGAGAAGTATCCAGATTATGGTTGTAATAATCCAGTCCTGCATCTTTCAAGCGTTCAGCCTGAGATCCATTTAGCATCCCCAGTGTCATGCAGGTTTCCAGACCGAGTGCTTTAACTTCACGCACCATTTCCAGCACATAAGGCATATCGCGTTCATGCGGGTTGCGCCATGCAGCCCCCATACAGAAACGTGAACTTCCTGATGCCAGCGCCTGTTTTGCTTCCTGAATCACTTTATCGACCGCAATGCGTTTTTCAGCTTCCAGTTTGGAATCATAATGGGCTGATTGTGAGCAGTATTTACAGTCTTCAGGACATTTACCGGTTTTAATCGAGAGCAGGGTACTCACCTGAACGGTATTCGCAGTGAAATGTTCACGATGAACCTGTTGCGCCTGAAATACTAAATCCATTAAAGGCTGCTGATAAAGTGCTTGTATTTCTTCACGTGACCAATCATTACGTACCGCATCACTACTGTTCATCTCTTTCCCTATCTATGCTTATTTATCATTCGGTTCATCTTAATAAAAATAAGCTTTTGCTTCACTAGCAAAATATGACCTTATATAAATGACAAAGCCCACACGAGGTGAGCTTTGTTTTTCAGTTGCCAGATTATTTATTACTGTGATTTCCATGAATATCCTGGCCATGCAGATCACTACGGTGCTGCTTGTTAAACACGCGCTGATCCTGTTCATGCTGATTGTTTTTTGGGGAATTAATCGGGCCATGTTGCGGCTGCTGCTGTTGTTGCTTCTGCTGGTCATGCTGAAGCTGCTCAAGCAGTTCTTGATTTGGATTTTTTGATGACATCATCTTTCCTCCACTTCATTTCTGACTATTTTTATTTATGCCATAGTCTGAAACACGGATGTGTAAGGCTTTTAAGTGAAACTGTGAATCTAGGTAAAGTTGAAATATATTTTAATAGTGAGAGAAAATTAGCTGGATTTTGCCAGTTGTTCTTGAATGGCCCAATCGATATGTACCTGCACAATTTCATCATGCTGATCACGCTGTTGCTGAAGGGCCGGAATAATCTGCCCATCAAAGGGTGCATTGCCCAAACCAATGGCGATATTGCGCATAAAGCTTTGATAACCCGTACGACGCATCGGACTGCCTTCAGTCGCACTTAAAAAGGTGGCTTCATCCCATTGCCATAAATCCAGTAAACTCACTTGATCCAGTCCATGCCGCGGATGAAAATCCTCTACCGACGTGACTCGGGCAAAACTGTTCCATGGACATATTAGCTGGCAATCGTCACAACCAAAAACACGGTTGCCAATTCCGCGTCGTAAATCTTCTGGAATAATGCCTTTATATTCGATGGTCAGATAGGCGATACAGCGGCGAGCATCTAACATATAAGGCTCGACAATGGCTTGAGTCGGACAGATGTCGATACACGCAGTACAGGAGCCACAATGTTTGGTCGCGGGTTCATCAAAGGGCAGTTCCAGTGAAGTAAACAGTTCACCCAGCACAAAGAATGAGCCTGATGTTTTATGAATCAGCAGGGTGTGTTTACCTGTCCAGCCCATGCCGGCACTTTCAGCCAGCGATTTTTCAAAAATTGGCGCAGAATCGGCAAATGGGCGTGATTCAAAATCTCCGATTTTTCCCCGGATTTTTGTCGCCAGAGTTTTCAGGCGACCCCGCATGGTTTTGTGATAATCTCGGCCACGGGCATAACGCGCGATAATGGCAGAGTTGGGTGCATAAGAGATATAACGTGGTTCTGGTACCTCGACCAGATAATCCATACGCACACAGATAATGCTGCGTGTGCCGGGAACTAGCAAAGTGGGATTGGCACGTTTTTCCAAATTCTCTTCCAGAAACTTCATGTCACCATGATAACCACGATCCAGATATTCCTGTAAGCGTGCTAATTCTGCTTGAGCATCCGGTTTGGCAATGACACAATCAGAAAAACCCAATTCTAAAGCCTGTGCTTTAATCCATGCTTTTAGCTCAGCTGGATCTTGTTGATAAACTTGAATTTGCGCGTGAGAATCGGGAGTTGTCATAAACCAAAGACAGGGAATAAGAAATGCAGCAACAAGTTTACCATAGCCGCGATCTACAAGCATGGGAGCAGCGCTGGTTTCAGCAGCAAAATAGTTCCTACGGTTTAATGCAACAAGTTGCCTGGGGGATTAGCCAGCGGCTGATCACTTTATTTTCCCAGCAAAAAATAAAAAAAATCGCGGTCTGTTGTGGTCAGGGTAATAATGCCGGCGATGGTTATCTGGTGGCTAAATATTTAAAACAGGCTGGTTTTCAAGCTCATATTTATGCGGCTGAGTTAGGTAATTCTAAAGATTTGGCATCGGCTGTGCTGGAAGCCCAGCGGGTTGGTGTGCAGTTTTATTCGCATTTTGATTTTCAATCCGAATATGAGGTCTATATCGATGCCTTATTCGGAATTGGTCTAAACCGTCAGCTGGCTTCTGACTGGCAAAATGTTATTCACGGCATTAACCGGCAAAATGGGCTCAAAATCTCGATCGATATTCCGAGTGGACTGGATGCCAATACCGGCCAGCCTTTGCCTGTTGCTATCAAAGCTGACTATACTTTCACGGGCTTAGGGCTTAAGGCAGGACTGTTTACCGGACAAGGTAAAGAATATGCGGGCAAGATCGAACTGATTTCTGCTATTCCAACAGATGCAGAACTTCAACCGATTGCTTGTCTTTCATCACATCAGATTCAATTGCCGAAGCGTGAAGCCTTTGGTCATAAAGGCAGTTATGGTCATGTTCTGGTGATTGGTGGACATGCCGATATGGGCGGAGCAGTGATTATGGCTGCTGAAGCAGCATTTGCTGCCGGAGCGGGTAAAGTGACGATCGTTTGTGATGCAAAACACCACACCGCGATTTTGTCACGTGCGCCAAATATTATGCTGCGTGATATCAATCTTTTAACTCAGGAGCAACGCCAACCACTGATTCAGCAGGTCGATGCAGTCTGTTTTGGCATGGGATTAGGTCGTGATTCTTGGTCAGAGCAACAATATACAGCTTGGTTTGAGCTGACTCAGCAATCTGATCTGGAGGTTGTTTTGGATGCGGATGCCTTATGGTTTCTGGCCAAGCAGCCTCAAGTTTTGAATTCCCAGACTTATGCCACACCACATCCAGGAGAAGCTGCAACTTTGCTAGCATGTAGCACTGCGGAAGTTGAAATGGATCGGATTGCAGCCATTCATGCCCTGCAACAAAAATATCAGGGACAGTGGGTGCTAAAAGGTTCAGGCAGCCTGATTCTGGAAGAAAGGCTTTACATCTGCAATGCCGGGAATGCCGGTATGGGAACTGGCGGAATGGGGGATGTGCTGGCCGGCATGATTGCCAGTCTAAAGGCGCAATTTGCGCAAAAAATTTATTTGCATGAAATTGTGACGCTGCATGCACTTGCAGGTGATGAACTGGCCAAAAATGGCGAACGTGGCTTGCAGGCACAGGATATGAAACATGCGATTTATCAGGTCGTGAATCGCTAAGGAGAATAGTGTGCCAGTCATCAAACTGAATATTTCAGGCCAAGTTCAAGGAGTCGGATACCTTTAATGGTTTGCCGAGCAGGCTCAGGCGCTTGGACTGAAAGGATATGTGAAGAACTTGAGCACAGGTGAGCTGGAGGCCGTTATTGCTGGAACAGACTCCCAACTTCAGGAAATGATTACACGAAGTTGGAAAGGGCCTGCTCGTGCAATCGTACAAGCGGTTATTCAAGAGTATCTGGAATCTGAGCTAGATGCTCAAGACTTTATAATATTGCGTTAAACCTTATCGACGACGGCTACTGACGCGACTCCGGCCGCGTGCCATACCACCCAACGCATTCAATACCGCCATTTTACTCATACTGCCTGAGGCGTGGGCATGACAAATAGCAGCAGCTAAAGCATCGGCGGCATCCTGCTGCGGTTTGATGCTGAGTTTTAGAATATTCATTACCATCATCTGCACCTGTTCTTTATCCGCAGCACCATAACCCACTACCGACTGCTTGATCTGGCGCGCAGTATATTCAGCGACTTTCAAATCCAGATTGACCAGTGCCGCAACAGCAGCACCACGGGCCTGACCGAGTTTTAAGGCAGAATCCGGATTTTGTGCCATAAAGACCTGTTCTACCGCAGCTTCAGTGGGACCATAAAATTTTACAATGCGCTCCACGCCGGCAAAGATCCGTTTTAAACGTTCAGGCATTTCTGTCGTTTCTGTTCTGATGGTGCCGGCATCAACAAAAGTCAGTTTGGAGCCGTCTTTTTCGATAATTCCGTAACCGGTTAAACGAGAACCGGGGTCAATCCCAATAATTAATGACATGCCCGCACTTTAAAAATAGAATAATGCCCATATTGTTACATAAGCGTATCAAAAAAGCTTGATCCTGATGAAGCAGTTGATTCCAGCATCCTATTATTTATTTTACTGAGATTAGATTAATTTTCATGAAATTATTTCTTATTATCCTTGCAGGCTTAATCCTAGAAGTATTTGTCTGGATTGGCGTGGGTGACCTCGTCGGGAGCATGTGGTACGTATTTTTCTGGTTTGTGGCCGCATTTTTTATTGGTATGAATCTGATCCGTAAATACTCGGCCGGTGTAATGCCACAAATGCAGCAAATGCAGATGGGACAGATGAGTGCAGATCCTGCATTAACAGGAAATTTACCTAAAATTCTGGCAGGTTTCTTTTTGCTTATTCCTGGATTGATTACCGACGTATTGGCAGTATTGATGCTCATTCCAGCGGTTCAGCAGGTTTTTAAGGCTGCTATAATGAAAGCGATGATGAAACGTCAGCAACTCATGATGGAAAAAATGATGGGTGGCATGATGGGCGATATGGGTGGTGCACAAGGCCAGAACCCATTTGCCGAGATGATGCGTCAAATGCAGGATATGCAAAATCAGCAATCAGGTCGCGGTGATTCCAACATTATTGATGGTGAAGCACGTGAAGTGAGACCTGAGGCGAAAAAAATTGAAATGAAAGATATCAATCCAAAATAAATGTTTTATTTAAAAAAAAGCTCTATTTAAGCCGAATCTGATGATTCGGTTTTTTTATTGGAACTTTCTAATGTCTTTGAACAAACGTTATAATATATTTTTATAAATTTACCTTAATTTTAATGTCTCTGCTTTTTACGATCTGTCTCCTGCATTTTGTTGCTCAACTCAGTCCCGGTCCCGATGTTTTGCTCATTGCCAAAAGTGCCGCATCCACTACACGCCAGAATGCCCTGAAAGTTATTGCTGGGATCTCTGCCGGTATTGTAGTTTGGGTAGTACTGACACTTGCGGGTTTTACCGTGTTAATTGACCAGTTTCCATGGATTCAACAGGTATTGATGGTGCTCGGTGGTGTGTTCCTGGCTAAAATGGGATGGGGCATGTTAAAGGGTGGTGTGCATAGCTTTAAAAATAGACATCAGGCCGACGACGATACAAATGGACAGGTGCAAGCTAAAAACTATTTTATGTTGGGCTTATGGACCAATCTTTCTAATCCCAAAACACTGATCTATTTTAGTAGCGTATTTTCACTGGCCTTGAGTTCGTCTGCTTCCGATTATTTGAAAGCACAGCTGGCAGTGATTATTCCTTTGCAGACCTTTATCACCTTTGCTTTATTGATGCTGTTGATTTCCCAACCAAAAATTAAAATCTTGTACCAGCGTTCGGGGAGTTACATTGATATGATGTCAGGCGGACTATTTCTGCTATTTGCATTGTGGTTATGGTATGACGCACTTATTCTGATGAATTAAGGGGTGTATCTTTATTTAATGCTGGAGATATTGGTGAGGTCGGGGAAGGAGAGGCTAAATTGTCTGGTGTTTTAACCGCCGTTTGATAACGATTAGGCTTTAAGGTGGTTTCAGTATTTTCAGAGCCTTGATAGCTGCGGCTACGGTTAGCACGTTCGCGTAATCCACCTTTTTTAATTAACTGAACCATGGCACATCTCTCATTCAAATCCACAGCTATTGTAAATCAAAGCTGGATTTGATGAGGTTATTTTCCGCATCTCTATTTGAATTATTTAAGAGTAATAAAAAGACTTGTTTGAACTAACAGGTCTTTGCTGTGAGATGCATGAAATTAGCGAAGTCTTTTATCTTCTTCTTTTAAAACATCCAGTATAGAGTGTTGTATAGGAACTTCTTGTTGTGATTGCACATACAAATGCACGACTTTAAATACGATTGCTGTAACGAGGCAGGCCACAAGACAAAAAATCCAGAAACCAAAAGGGCTGCGAATATGATGTGAGCCACAGTTTGAGCATGATTTTTCTGTAGAGTCGACTACTTTTTCGCAGCAAGCACAATGATATTGATACTGCATTGTTCTTCTCCCAGGATGTTATCCTTTTTATTCTTCGATCATGAAAGATGATTCAATTGGTTTTTTATCATAGGTAGAGCAGCATCAGCTTGCAATAAGCAATTGCTGATAATTACATAGAGACAATAGAGTATAAAAATTCATTACACAAGCAGTAGGATTTTCTTAAAATGTAAGAAATATTTTCATTAATCAAATAATAATCAATGAATTAAGAGTTAATTCTCTTGAAAATATACATAATAAAGCCCGCATCAAGCGGGCTTTATTTGAGCTAGTCTAAAACTTACTGCCCAGAACGGATGATGTAATCAAAAGCAGACAGTGACGCCTTGGCACCTTCACCGGTCGCAATGATGATCTGCTTGTAAGGCACTGTGGTACAGTCACCTGCTGCAAATACACCTTTCACATTGGTTTCGTTGCAGTCGTTAATCACAATCTCGCCACGGTTGGTCAGCTCAACTTGGGTTTCTTTCAGGAAGTCCGTATTTGGCAACAAACCGATCTGCACAAAGATCCCCGCAAGCTCAACTACATGCTCTTCATCCGTAGCACGGTCTTTATATTTCAGACCGGTCACCTGTGAACCGTCACCCAGCACTTCAGTCGACAAGGCATTCTTGATCACGGTGGTGTTCGGCAAGCTGTTCAGTTTATCTTGCAACACCTGATCCGCACGCAGCTTGGTATCAAATTCTACCAAGGTCACATGCTCTACAATCCCCGCCAGGTCAATCGCGGCTTCAACACCCGAGTTACCACCGCCAATCACCGCGACACGTTTGCCTTTGAACAGTGGGCCATCACAGTGCGGACAGTAGGCTACACCACGGGTTT
>JQCU01000068.1:0-33059 GCA_000761495.1 Acinetobacter idrijaensis | reverse complement strand
GTGAATGGCAACATGATCGGAAAAAAGCGATAAAAATAAAGAAGCATGGACGACTTTCAGTAAGTTTATTTCGCTACGGTTTGGACTATGTTCAAATGGCTATTCTACGTTTGATTGGTTTTGGAAAAAAAGAGGAATTTAAGAAAATTCTAGCAATTTTAAGAAAGAAAAAGCCTGATAGGACAAGGGTCCTATGAAATTTGTCGTGTACAGAGAAATTCAAGCATACAATGAAGTGAAAAGCAGTTTATCTATTTGTTACACAAAATAAAAAAGCCACCCAAAGGCAGCTTTTAGAATTACTACAAATATCAGCTTAAAGCGTTTTAAAACCCTGCTGACGCCAAGCTTCATACACAATCACTGCTGTGGCATTCGATAGGTTCAAACTTCGGGAGTTCTCTGCCATCGGTAAACGAATCCAGTGCTTTTGCGGAAACATTAGACGAACATGTTCAGGCAGACCACGAGTTTCCGGCCCCATTAACAAGGCCACAGGACGGTTTAAATCCGAAGTATGCGGCGTTTCAAAACCTTTAGTCGTCAATGGATAGATTGCATCCAGACCAATGCCTTTACTTGCCAGATCAGCCAGACAGTCTTCGATATTTTCCCAAATCTGCATATTGGCATATTCGTGATAATCCAGACCGGCACGTTTCAGTTTTTTGTCATCCAGTTCAAAACCCAGCGGCTTGACCAGATGCAACTGTGCTCCGGTATTGGCACACAGACGAATGATATTGCCTGTATTTGCAGGAATTTCAGGCTCATATAAAACAACGTGGATCACAGCTTACTCACTTAATATATTTAATTCAGATACGACATTCGTCTTGCGCTCGGGCAAAGCAGTGCTTTGCTTATCCTCTTACTTCAGGCACAGCCTTCGTCTTGCGCTCGGGCAAAGCAGTGCTTTGCTTATCCTCGCTCATGCCATTGCAATTGTTCACGTAAGCGTACAACTTCACCAATAATGGTCAAAGTCGGGGCTTGAATCTGATGTTCGGACACTTTGGATGCAATATCAGCAAGCGTTCCTACTACAACTTTCTGTTCAGGCGTCGTACCTTTAGAAACCAAGGCCACTGGCATGTCGGCTCGCTGACCATGAGCGATTAATTCTGCACAGATTTTCTCCAGTCCCACCAACCCCATATAAAGCACTAAGGTCTGGTTTTCATAGACCAACTCACTCCAAGGCAATTCTGGCGAACCTTCTTTTAAGTGACCGGTCAGGAAACGCACACTTTGCGCATAATCACGATGGGTTAATGGAATACCGGCATAGGCTGAACATCCTGAAGCTGCGGTAATCCCTGGAACCACCTGGAAAGTAATTCCAGCAGCAAATAGCTCTTCAATCTCTTCACCGCCACGCCCGAAGATAAATGGATCTCCGCCTTTCAGACGACAAACCCGCTTTCCTTCACTGGCATATTTCACCAACAAGGCATTAATCCCATCTTGCGGAACCGCATGATTGGAACGTGCCTTACCGACATAGATCTTTTCCGCATCGCGGCGGCACAGCTCCATAATTGGCGCTGAAACCAGTCGGTCGTAAATGACCACGTCGGCTTGCTGCATTAAACGCAAGGCTTTTAAGGTCAACAATTCTGGATCACCCGGACCCGCACCGACCAAGTAGACTTCACCTTTCGGCTGTTGCCATTCCTGTAAGGCCTGCTCAATCAGGCGATCTGCTTCCGCGATATTGTCGTTGAACACCTGTTCTTTTAGCGAACTGGCATATAAATCTTCCCAGAAAATACGGCGTTCATCCGGATTGACAATTTTAGCCTTAACCGCACTGCGCCATTTTCCTGAAAATTCAGCCAGCTTGCCCATACCATGCGGAATAGTCGTTTCAAGCTGAGTTCGGATCTGCCGTGATAACACGGGCGACGTACCATTCGATGCCACCGAAATGACCAATGGCGAACGATCAATAATCGCTGGCACCATAAACCGGCAATGCGGCGGATCATCAACACTATTGACCAGGACATTTTCCGCTTCACACAGTTCAAAGACCTGACGATTGGTCTCCGCATCGTCAGTCGCTGCAATCACCAGTCGATATGAACGTAACGCAACTTCAGAATGAAAAGCAGCTTGGACATATTGTCCTTGGCTATTTTGCACAATTCGCAGCAGACTCTCTTCAATTTCAGGCGCAATCACATGAATGATCGCACCTGCTTTTTGAAGTAAAAGTGCTTTACGGTATGCAATATGCCCACCACCGACAATCAGACAAGGTTGCTGTTGCAACTTTAACGAGATTGGAAAAATATCCACGAACTACCTCAAAATTTTAAATCTGACTGTCTATGCAATTTTCATGCACATTTAGGGATGTTGAGATCGACAATTAGTCGATATAAGTCGCACCACCCATATATGGACGTAATACTTCAGGAATCTCAATCGAGCCATCAGCGCGTTGATAGTTTTCCATCACTGCAAGTAAAGTACGACCTACGGCCAGACCTGAACCATTCAAGGTATGTACAAATTCAGTTTTCTTCTGATCAGCACGGTAACGTGCTTTCATACGACGCGCCTGGAAATCACCCATGTTTGAACAAGATGAAATTTCACGGTAAGTATTTTGGCTTGGTACCCAAACTTCCAAGTCATAAGTCTTGGTTGCACCAAAGCCCATGTCACCACCACAAAGTAAAATTTTACGATATGGAAGTCCAAGTGCTTGCAAGATACCTTCAGCATGGCCAGTCAACTCTTCAAGCACTTGCATCGAAGTTTCAGGTTTTACAATCTGAACCATTTCGACTTTGTCGAATTGGTGCTGACGGATCAAACCGCGGGTATCACGACCATAAGAACCTGCTTCGCTACGGAAACATGGCGTGTGCGCTGCATATTTCAGTGGCAGACGGTCTGCATCAATAATTTCATCACGTACGAAATTCGTCACTGGCACTTCAGCAGTTGGAATCAGATAAAACTCTTTTTCGCCCTGCAGCTTAAACAGATCTTCTTCAAATTTAGGCAGCTGACCAGTCCCACGCAATGAATCTGCATTGACCAGATAAGGCACATAGGCTTCGGTATAACCATTTTGATCAGTATGCGTATTTAGCATGAACTGGGTAATGGCACGTTGTAAACGCGCCAATGGACCTTTCAATACACTGAAGCGTGAACCAGTTAATTTGGTCGCGGTTTCAAATTCAAGACCGCCCATCATTTCGCCCAGATCCGTATGGTCTTTGATTTCGAAATCAAATTCACGCGGTGTACCCCATTTCAGGATTTCCACATTATCGCTTTCGTCTTTACCTTCAGGCACAGCTTCATCTGGCAAGTTTGGAATAGATAATAATTTTTCTTCAAGCTCAGCTTGCAGTTCAGCCAGTGCTGCTTCAGCTGCTTTGATTTCATCACCAATCGCAGACATGCGTGTCATGATTTCAGATGCGTCGCCACCTGCTTTTTTAATTTGACCGACTTGTTTGGCACCGGCATTACGTTCAGCTTGCAGTGTTTCTGTCTTGGACTGAATCTCTTTACGGCGTGCTTCTAGGGATGCCCACTCTTCAACATTGAGTTGAACACCACGTTTTGCCAAGGCTACATTTACAGCCTCAATATTATTTCTGAGTAATTTCGGGTCGATCATAATCAATCTTTGCAGAAGAAAAAAACTGGCTATAGTGTAAGCTCTTAACGTCAAAAAATACAGTGACCATGACCCTGGCTGCGTCCTATTAGCACAATATTTAGGAAGCTTCTTACTGCAAAATGGCTAAATATTCAGGCTGAATCACTTCCTTTAAATCCACATAGGACACTTTTAATTCAGGCATTCCTGTTGCTGCGGGAGCTAATTCGCCTGCCGGATACACCATCACCAGACCTGTTGTATCAAAATAATAGTTATCACTCAGTTTTAACTGCTGTTGTTGAATCCCTTGCGTATTCAGCCATTGAGTATTGGCCTGATACATTGCATTCAGCAGTTTCTGCTCACCGCCATTTAATAATAGTTGAGAGAGGGCCAAACGTTTTTTCTGTTTTAGATCAAAATTGATATATTCCACATGTTTCAGAGAAGCATTTTTATTCCTTGCCAGATTGGAACTTTTTAAGGCAAAAGTCGCCAGATAAGCACGCTGATCGACAAATTCCACCTTGATAAAGCGCTGATCCAGATAATGCGGCTCATCAGCTTTTTTAGGATTTTTCTGGGTGAATTTGGTGAATGCAACAGGTTCAGTATGCTGAATACGCTCAATAAAATATTGATTAATCCAGTCAATATTGCTGTCCACCGTCTGTAGATCAAAGCGTACACAACCTTCTATTTCACACACCACTTTGGCTGCCCCTTTAATTGGAACGGTTTTGGCTTCAATTTGCACAACCCGATCTGTTTGCGCGAGCGTTGCCACTGAGCTGGAGTGAGGCTGACAACCCATCATACCCACAGTGAGTAACAAGACAGCGTAAATTTCAGCAGTTTTCAATAGATTAATTTTCATCCTGAGCTCCCAAAATTTTACAATTTCATTGACTCGACTTTTATTTATTCTAAGATGCTCTCCTGTTTAGATATAGCTGAACCTTGTAGCCTGTCCAAAATAATCCTGATGATCGGCAATAAAAAAGCAACCTCGAAAGGTTGCTTTTTTATTTGGTTCATATTGATGCTTATTGATCAATAATGTCCGTACCTTTTGGTGGAGTAAAGTTAAAGGTAGAGGCTGGAATACTGCTATTTACTTTTACATTACTGAATTTGATATTGGTGGTTTGTCCCAATGAATCCTGCAAGATCATCAAGCTTGGTGCTTTGTTCGCGCCAAAGCTAATGGTCAGGCTTTCAAACACACCATCGGTATTTTTAGGATACAGCGTGTAATAGGTTTTGCCTTTATTTGGCTGAGTCACCCGGTAAGACTGCATAATCTGGCTGGTGTTTCCTGACAGCAATAAGGCCGGCGTATTGGCAACCTGCTCATCTAAGCTTTGACGAACGGCTTGCTGCAAGTCCGGATCATAAATCCATACGGTTTTACCCGTGGTTGCAATGACTTGCTTCGACGGTGCGGTCGTTTCCCAATAGAATTTACCCGGACGCGCGACTTTCATCACCCCTTTAAAGGTTTGATTCATATGTTGTGCAGTCAAACCTTTTTTCTGGGTCGCTCTTGGATTGGTTACCTTGGTGCTTTGTTCGAAATTTGCAGTCATGCTACGCACATGATTGAGCTGCTTGACCAGACTGGCTGTTGCCTGTTGCTCCGAAGCTGCCACAGGTGCAGCAAACACGGTTGTACTCATCACCGGTGCTAAAGTCACTGCACCCAGAGCCATAGCACAGACGGTTTTACGAAGCATATTCATAATTTCACCCTTATATTTTGCGTGATCGCAATTTATTTGATAGCTCATCTTAAACGAAAATTAAAAGCTAAAATGATAGAAAATAAGAACTTTTGTATTGTTATTAATTCGAAACCGGTTTTTTTGTTCATCATTATGAAGATTTCAGGACAATTTTTACATTATGGAATGTCGCTTAATCTGCCTATTAATTTTCAGGCATAAAAAAACCCACAATAACTGTGGGCTTTTTTCTATCTCAGCGAATTACGCGTCAACAGATACGTAGCGACGGCCGAATTGACCTTTCACTTCGAATTTTACTACGCCATCAGCAGTAGCAAATAATGTATGGTCACGACCCATACCAACGTTTTGACCAGCGTGGAATTCAGTACCACGTTGACGAACGATGATGTTACCTGCAGTTACAGTTTGACCACCGTAAACTTTAACACCTAACATCTTAGGATTCGAATCACGACCGTTCTTAGTCGAACCACCGGCTTTTTTAGTTGCCATGTCTATTTACTCCTCGTAATTAGCCTGAAATAGCTGTAATTTTCAACTCAGTGAACCATTGACGGTGACCTTGTTGTTTACGGTAGTGTTTACGACGACGCATTTTGATGATGCGGATTTTGTCGTGACGACCATGGCTAACTACTTCAGCAGTTACAGTAGCACCAGCAACAACTGGAGCACCGATTTGAATGCTTTCACCGTTAACAAGCATCAATACGTCATCAAACGTAATAGTCGCGCCAGTTTCAGCTTTCAATAATTCTACTTTAAGGGTTTCACCCTCAACTACACGGTGCTGTTTACCACCGCTTTGGATTACTGCGTACATAATGTACTCCAAACAAGCCCGTGTCGTCGTGCCGATAAAGGAATATATCGAACTTAAGACGTACGCCACTGGGGGATATCTAAGGGCGAGGATTTTAAGGGATATTCAAAAAAACAACAAGCCATTTTACTGAAATAATAATGAGCAGGATGCGCTAATTATTTAACTATTAAATAATTTCTATCAAATCAAATACTCAAGATATATTCAGCAACAAAATAATACAGCAGAAATCCGGCCAGTTTGATTAATATACTCAGCCTGACGAATAGGGCGATGCCCTGACCTTTCCTGATTTTTTATGGCTCGAAATATGGATCGAATCTACATAAGATCTATAAAAAGCTGATTTTTAGTGGAGTTTATGCATTTCTTAGGTTTCACTCATGTTATAAATTGTTAAACTACGCCCAGCGATTTACCAGACTAGAGGTTTTCTTTCACATGACCATCGACTTTAAGCAAGACATTCTCGCGCCTGTTGCTAACGACTTTGCTGCGATGGACACATTCATTAATGAAGGAATTACCTCAAAAGTTGCATTAGTGATGGCTGTCAGCAAACATGTGGTAGAAGCGGGTGGCAAACGTATGCGCCCGATTATGTGCCTTTTGGCCGCCAAGGCGTGTGGTGCTGAAAATTTAGAACCGCACCGCAAACTGGCTGCAATCATTGAGATGCTGCATACCGCAACACTGGTGCATGATGATGTGGTGGATGAGTCTGGCCTGCGCCGTGGCCGCCCGACGGCCAATGCGACCTGGAATAACCAGACTGCGGTTTTAGTCGGTGACTTTCTGATTTCACGTGCTTTTGATTTGCTGGTCGATCTGAACAACATGGTGTTGCTCAAAGATTTTTCGACCGGTACCTGTGAAATTGCTGAAGGTGAAGTGCTGCAACTACAATCCCAGCATCAACCGGAAACCACTGAAGCGACTTATTTGAATATTATTCATGGCAAAACTTCGCGCCTGTTTGAACTGGCCACCGAAGGTGCTGCCATTTTGTCGGATAAAGATGAATTCCGTCAGCCTTTAAAAACCTTTGCCGGACATTTCGGCAATGCTTTCCAGATTATTGATGACATTTTAGATTACACCTCCGATGCGGACACGCTCGGCAAAAATATTGGTGATGATCTCATGGAAGGTAAACCGACCCTGCCATTGATTGCGGCACTGAAAAACACCACCGGTGAGCAACATGAAATCATCCGTCGCAGTATTGCGACTGGCGGTACGGAACATCTGGAACAGGTCATTCAAATTGTCAATGAATCTGGTGCGCTGGATTATTGCCGTCAACGTGCTACAGAAGAAACTGAAATTGCAATTGATGCCTTACAGGCATTACCTGACTCCGAATATCGTCAGGCCCTGATTAATCTGGCCAAACTGGCCCTACACCGAATTCAGTAACTTTTAAACTCGCCTATGCATATTAATTTTCTAGATCTTTTTCAAAACATGCAACACCAGCTTGAACAACCTCGGGCGGTGCTGGATGAAAATCTTCTGATTGAACTGGTTGAAAGAATCAGACCTGAAGACAGCAGAAATACCGAAGAGATCGAAGCGAAATTCAATGCATTTATCCGGGCTTTATTACTCACCCCGAATGCGGTTGCCACGCTTCAAACCTTTACCCTGCGGATCATTAACCGCTATAAACAAACCGGTCTGTTTTCCGATACCGGTATTTTATCTCTGGATGGGTTCTGGAACCAGCTGAATCAGCGCCTTGGCGCGCATGTCTTACCGCTGATTCCCGACCATCAGCAACTCCAGGAATTATTCCGCAAGGTTTTTTATCAGCGTACCGATAAATACTGGCTAGATTATTTTGATGAAGATGACTGGCAACGTTTATTTTCAGTCCTGAATCAGGGACATTCCAATCAGCCTGAAAAAACCCGAATTAAAGACCAACTGATCAAGGCATTGACCATTTTGTCTTACCGGATCAGTGGTATTGGTCTGCACCCTGAATTTATTAATGCCCAGCCTGAACTGATGGAATATGAATCTCCTTTTCTGGTGCAGAATCGTGAGATTAACGAGTTTATTCAGGAATATAAAAAGCGCTATAACACAGTCACCCTGGTCGATTCGATCACGCCCCCCGATGCATCACAAGCGCTGGTGATGCTGGAACAATGTCATGATGTCGTGGCCAAGATTCGCCGTTCTACCAAGCGGACTGGCGTCAGTGTCAGCCTGACTTATATGCTGGCACTGCTAGAACAGTGTCTGGAACGGGTCGAAATCCTGCTCAATATGGTCATGGATGACGATGATCTGCGTTATCAATCCATTGGCCTATTTATGGCAGACATTACTGAAGCAATTTATAGCGAACGCAGTGTACGGGCTCTGCTGGCCACCAATAGTGAACTTTTGGCTTTACAGGTAACTGAAAATGCCAGCAAGACCGGTGAGCATTATGTGAGTACCGACAAACAAGGCTTTCTGGCCATGTATAAATCGGCTGCAGGTGCTGGTGCCATCATCGCGACGATGGCCACCTTAAAAGTTCTGATGACACGCCTCACCATGGCCCCTTTGATGCAGGCCTTTAGCTATAGCATGAACTATTCGCTAGGTTTTATGCTGATTCATGTGCTGCATTTTACCGTGGCAACCAAACAACCGGCGATGACTGCCGCTGCACTGGCTGCTACCGTACAGCAGCGTAAAGGCTCGAAAATGGCTCAAATTGCCGAGCTGGCTGCGCTGATTGTAAATATCATCCGCACCCAGTTTGTCGCCATTTTGGGCAATATTTCTATTGCAATTCCCGTAGCAGCATTGATTACCCTGCTGTGGGATTTTGCGCTGCATGAACCTTTAATGAATCATGCCAAGGCTGCCAAAACCCTGCATGACCTGAATCCGTTTACTTCATTGGCGATTCCACATGCAGCGATTGCCGGAGTATGTTTATTCCTGTCCGGATTATTGGCCGGTTATTTTGACAATATGGCCGTTTACCGCAAGGTCGGCCCGCGCCTGAAAGCCCATGTGCGTTTATCGCAGCTGATGGGGCAAGAGCGTCTTTACCGTTTTGCTGATTATATCGAACGCAATCTGGGTGCATTGGCCGGTAATTTTATTTTCGGAATCATGCTCGGCAGTATGGGCACCATTGGTTTTATTCTCGGTCTGCCGCTGGATATTCGTCATATTGCCTTTGCCTCTGCCAACTTTATTCAGGGCCTGATTACGATCAATGGTCCCGATATCGGCTTGATCGTAGTGTCTTTTCTGGGTGTGTTACTCATTGGCCTGACCAACTTGTTTGTCAGTTTCACTCTGACGATTATTGTAGCCTTACGCGCACGCCGGGTGCGTTTTGAACAGTGGAAACCTTTGGCAAAACTGGTCATGACGCACTTCCTGACCCGACCTAGTGATTTCTTCTGGCCACCCAAGCAAAGCATTGAAATTGACGAAAATCATACATCGACAAAAACTCAAAACTGAGATAATTACACTATATTTAGCAACAAATTCCTTACGAAAAAAATGGAATTCGCATAAAATACGCACACTTGAAAAAAAGTGTACTGACAAGTACACTTTGGTTCAGACAATTGGCCGATCTGCGAACGGTTAAAAGGACAAGGATTTTTGGCATGCATTACTTGTTACTTTTTGTCGGTATTTTATTTTTAATTTTCAGTGTGTTCATCCTGAATATTCCCGCTTTAAACGAGCTCGACTTGCAAGCTGTGGAATGGATGAGTCTGTATCGCACCGAGTTTTGGAATCAAATTACTCAGTCCTTATCCCTAATAGGTGGCATGCCATTTGTATTATTTTTATCCACACTATGGTGTATTGCATTGCTGTGGTATAAAAAGTATACAAACGCAATTTTTATATGTATCGGAATTATCGGAGGAATTCTCCTAGCTTGGCTGTTGAAATTTGCAATTGCCCGACCCCGACCACCAGAATCCTTGCATCTGGTTGAAAGCTTTGGAAGTTCCTTTCCAAGTGCCCATAGTCTATATGCGGCTTGTCTGGCTTGTTTGGCAATTTACATCCATCGGCAACATTCCCGTTATACCCTCATCGTGATCGGTGCAGTGGTATGGATGCTGATGATGGGGATCTCAAGAGTTTATCTGGGCGTACATTTTCCTTCAGATGTCATATCCGGCTGGAGTATCAGTTTTATTTGGATTTCGTTGTGGTATATGGTCTGGATCAGATATTGCGCGGCTCACAAATAAGAAAATTTAGATATAAATCTAATTAGAGGTGGAATAATGATGTCTCCAAAGCTTTGGGCACCTGCCCTGACTGCTTGCGCATTGGCAACAAGTCTTGCACTTGTTGGTTGTAGCAAAGATCCTAAAGAGGGCCAGCAAGCTGGTGCTCAACAACAAATGCCACCGACTGAAGTCGGTGTTCTTGTTGCACAACCGCAAAGTGTAGAGCAGTCTGTAGAGCTCTCAGGTCGTACAACAGCATTTGAAATTTCAGACGTACGTCCACAAGCCAGTGGCGTGGTGCTTAAACGCTTGTTCACGGAAGGCAGCTATGTGCGTGAAGGTAAGGCCTTGTATGAAATCGATTCAAGTACCAACCGCACTACAGTAGACAATGCCCGTGCAGCGATTGCCCGTGCTGAAGCCAATCTGGGCGTATTGCGTGTGAAGGAAGGCCGTTACCGTCAACTGGTCGGTACCAATGCCATTTCCAAACAGGAATATGATGACATCGCGGCACAGGTCAAACTGGCTGAAGCTGATTTGAATGCCAATCGCGCAACTTTGCGTAATGCAGAAATCAACCTAGGCTATTCGACTGTACGTGCTCCGATTTCGGGCCAGACCAACCGTTCGTCTGTGACAGCGGGTGCCTTGGTGACAGCGAATCAGCCAGAGCCATTGGTAACGATTCAGCGTCTAGATCCAATCTATGTAGATATCAACCAGTCAAGTGCCGAGCTTTTACGTTTACGTCAACAGCTTAATCAAGGCAGCTTGAACAGCTCTAACAATACCAAAGTCAAGTTGAAGCTTGAAGATGGCAGTATCTACCCGGTTGAAGGCCGTCTTGCATTCTCTGATGCTAGCGTGAACCCGGAAACAGGTACCGTGACTTTACGTGCGGTATTCCCGAACAAAAATCACCTGCTTCTTCCAGGTATGTTTGCCACTGCGCAAATCGTACAGGGTGAAGTACCGAATGCTTTCCTGATTCCGCAAGCAGCTTTGACCCGTACCCCAACAGGTCAGGCGATGGCGATGCTGGTCGGTGCTGACAATAAAGTGACGCCACGTCCAGTGACCACCGTTGGTTCCCAAGGCAGCAACTGGATTGTGACCGAAGGTCTGAATCCAGGCGATAAAGTAATTGTAGATGGTATTGCGAAAGTAAAACCTGAACAGCAAGTTGTACCAAAACCTTATCAACCTCAAGCTGCTGCGCCACAAGGTGCTGCACAACCTGCTGCCCAACAACCTGGTGCAGCGCAAAAAGCGGATGATGCAAAAGAACAATCTGAACAAAAACCTGCTGCCAAAGCATAAGGAGTAAGGTTTATGGCTCAATTTTTTATTCATCGTCCTATCTTTGCCTGGGTGATTGCACTGGTCATCATGCTGGCAGGTATTTTGACCCTGACCAAAATGCCGATTGCCCAGTATCCGACCATTGCTCCGCCTACAGTCACGATTTCTGCGACTTATCCAGGGGCATCTGCTGAAACGGTCGAAAATACTGTAACTCAGATCATCGAGCAGCAAATGAATGGTCTGGATGGTCTGCGTTATATCTCATCTAACAGTGCGGGTAACGGTTCTTCATCTATTTCCTTGAACTTTGAACAGGGTGTCGATCCTGATATCGCACAGGTTCAGGTTCAAAACAAATTACAGTCTGCGACTGCACTTCTTCCTGAAGATGTACAGCGTCAGGGTGTGCGTGTTACCAAATCAGGTGCCAGCTTCCTGCAGGTATTGGCTTTCTATTCACCTGATGGCAGCATGACCGCCGATGACATCAAAGACTATGTGAATTCGAACATTTCTGAACCTTTAAGCCGTGTGGCTGGGGTGGGTGAAGTTCAGGTCTTTGGTGGTTCTTATGCTATGCGAATCTGGCTTGATCCAGCCAAAATGGCGAGCCTGCAAGTCACGCCAAGTGATATTGCGACTGCCATTCGTACCCAAAATGCTCAGGTCGCTGTGGGTCAGCTCGGTGGTGCACCAGCTGTTGAAGGACAAGTCCTGAATGCGACTGTCACCGCACAAAGCCTGCTGCAAACTCCAGAACAGTTCAGCAATATCTTCCTGAAAAACACCACTTCGGGCGCGCAAGTCCGTCTGGGTGATGTTGCACGGGTTGAACTCGGTGCAGATAACTATCAGTTTGATTCGAAGTTTAACGGTAAACCGGCTGGTGGTGTGGCAATTAAACTTGCCACTGGTGCTAACGCACTTGATACAGCCCAAGCAGTAGAAGAACGCTTAGAGCAGTTACGTCCGAACTATCCGCAAGGCATGGTCGACCAACTGGCTTTTGACACCACGCCATTTATTGAACTGTCGATCAAGAGTGTAGTTAAAACGCTGATCGAAGCAATTATTCTAGTGTTCCTGGTCATGTTCCTGTTCCTGCAGAACTGGCGTGCTACCATTATTCCAACCATGGCAGTTCCAGTCGTGGTATTGGGTACCTTTGCCGTGATTAATGTCTTCGGCTTCTCGATTAATACCCTAACCATGTTTGCCATGGTACTGGCGATTGGTCTTCTGGTCGATGACGCGATTGTTGTGGTCGAGAACGTCGAACGGGTCATGGTGGAAGAGCATCTGGATCCGGTTTCTGCAACTGAAAAGTCGATGAAACAGATTTCTGGTGCACTGATTGGTATTACCTCGGTGCTATCGGCAGTATTCGTTCCAATGGCTTTCTTCGGTGGAACCACCGGGGTTATTTATCGTCAGTTCTCGATTACGCTGGTCACAGCAATGGTCTTGTCGCTGATAGTGGCATTAACCTTTACCCCTGCCCTATGTGCGACCCTGCTGAAACAGCATGATCCGAACAAGCCGCAAAGTAATGGTATATTTGCGCGTTTCTTCCGCTGGTTTAATAGCAGTTTTGACAAGGTTTCTGTGAAATATCAGGGCGGCGTCAACCGTATGACTCACAGCAAGATTTTCTCAGGCGTGGTGTATGCCGTGGTACTGGGTATTATTGTGCTGTTGTTCCAGAAACTGCCTTCTTCATTCCTACCGGATGAAGACCAGGGCGTGGTCATGACGCTGGTTCAGTTACCGCCAAATGCAACCTTGGAACGTACCGACAAAGTGGTCAGCACCATGACCAACTATTTCTTGGAAAACGAGAAAGAGCATGTCGAATCCGTCTTTAGTGTGGCAGGTTTCTCCTTCACGGGTGTGGGACAAAATGCAGGTCTGGCTTTCATTAAGTTGAAAGACTGGTCAGAGCGTCACAGTCCGGAATCTCAAGTCGGTGCCATTATTCAACGTGGTATGGCGCTAAACATGATTGTCAAAGATGCGTCTTACATCATGCCGCTACAATTACCTGCAATGCCTGAACTGGGTGTGTCGGCTGGCTTTAACTTACAGCTCAAAGCTGCAAGTGGTCAAAGTCATGACCAGCTCCTGGCAGCACGTAATACGATCCTCGGTCTAGCAGCACAAGACTCGCGTCTGGCTGGTGTGCGTCCGAATGGTCAGGAAGATACTCCACAGTACCGTGTCATTGTCGATCATGCACAAGCCGGTGCATTGGGCGTGAGTGTTGCTGAAATTAACAGCACCATGGGTATTGCTTGGGGCGGTTCGTATATCAATGACTTCATTGATCGCGGTCGTGTCAAGAAAGTCTATGTTCAGGGTGAAGCTGGCTCGCGGATGATGCCGGAAGATCTGGACCAATGGTATGTGCGTAATAACCGCGGTGAAATGGTGCCATTCTCGGCGTTTGCCACAGGCGAATGGACCTACGGTTCACCACGTCTTGAGCGTTATAACGGCGTATCGTCCATGAACATTCAGGGTACACCTGCTCCGGGTATCAGCTCGGGCGATGCAATGGTGGCCATGGAAGAAATCGTGGCGAAATTACCAGAAATGGGCTTGCAAGGTTTCGACTATGAATGGACTGGTCTGTCTCTGGAAGAACGTGAGTCTGGCGCACAAGCACCATTCTTGTACGCGCTTTCACTGTTGATCGTGTTCCTGTGTCTGGCAGCCCTGTATGAAAGCTGGTCGATTCCGTTCTCGGTTCTACTGGTGGTGCCATTGGGTATTGTGGGTGCATTATTACTCACCTTTGGTGGAATGGTGCTGCTGCAAAACCCGAACCTGTCGAATAACATTTACTTCCAGGTGGCGATTATTGCCGTAATTGGTCTTTCTGCGAAAAACGCGATCTTGATTGTCGAGTTTGCGAAAGAATTGCAGGAACAAGGTGAAGAGTTATTTGAAGCGACCTTGCATGCGGCAAAAATGCGTTTACGTCCAATTATCATGACCACATTGGCCTTTGGTTTTGGTGTATTACCGCTTGCTCTGGCTTCAGGTGCGGGTGCAGGTAGCCAGCACTCAGTCGGTTATGGTGTACTTGGCGGCGTGATCAGCTCGACCTTGTTAGGTATCTTCTTTATCCCGGTATTCTACGTGTGGATTCGAAGTGTCTTTAAATACAAACCAAAACAACAAAATCAGGAGTATAAGTCGTAATGCAAAATGTATGGTCTATTACAGGTCGTAGCATTGCGGTATCTGCCCTTGCGCTTGCTTTGACGGCCTGTCAAAGCATGCGTAGTCCAGAGCCGGTTGCGCAGGCAGATATCCCGAGCAGCTATACCAATGCGTCTGGTACTTCTGTAGCAGAACAAGGTTATAAAAACTTTTTTGCTGATCAGCGCCTGTTACAAGTGCTGGATCTGGCATTAAACAATAACCGTGATTTGCGTATTGCTGCCCTCAATATTCAACGAGCTCAGCAACAGTATCAAATTACTGAAAACAACCAGTTACCGACGATTGGTGCCAGTGGTAGCGTATTGCGCCAGGACACCATGAATTCGCAGAATCGTGGTGCAGTGACAACTTATAATGTCGGACTGGGTGTAACTGCGTATGAACTGGATTTTTGGGGACGTGTCCGCAGCTTGCGTGACAATGCGCTAGATAACTTCCTAGCGACCCAAAGTGCTCGAGATGCGACGCAAATTGCCTTGATTGGTCAGGTATCTCAGGCTTGGCTCAGCTACTCGTTTGCCAATGCTAATCTGGCTTTGGCTGAACAAACGCTGAAAGCCCAGCTTGAATCGTTCAATCTGAACAAGAAACGTTTTGATGTCGGGATTGATAGCGAGCTTCCAGTGCGTCAGGCGCAAATCTCGGTTGAAACAGCACGTAATGATGTTGCGAATTACCGAACTCAGGTGGCACAGGCACAAAACCTGTTAAACCTGCTGGTCGGTCAGCAAGTGCCTGCGAATTTATTACCAGCACAACGCGTGACCCGCATCACTTCAAATACTGCATTGGGTTCAGGCTTGCCAAGTGATCTGCTGATTAACCGTCCAGATGTTCGTGCAGCAGAATACCGTCTGTCTGCGGCAGGTGCCAATATTGCGGCAGCACGTGCACGCCTGTTCCCGACGATTAGTTTGACCGGTTCAGCAGGTTATGCCTCTACGGATTTAGGCGACCTGTTTAAGTCGGGCAGTTTTGCCTGGTCATTTGGTCCGAGTCTGGATATTCCAATTTTTGATTGGGGTACCCGTCAGGCCAATATCCGTATTTCTGAAACCGATCAGCAAATTGCCTTGTCAGATTACGAAAAGTCGATTCAGACTGCTTTCCGTGAAGTGAATGATGCTTTGGCGGTACGTCAGAATATTGGTGATCGTCTTGCAGCTCAGCGCCGCCTGGTCGAAGCAACCAACACCACCTATCGCTTGTCTCAGGCACGTTTCCGCGCCGGAATTGACAGCTATCTGACGGTACTGGATGCACAGCGTGCGTCTTATGCAGCAGAACAAGGTTTGTTATTGCTTGAACAGGCCAATCTGAACAATCAGGTTGAAGTCTACAAAACCCTGGGGGGCGGCTTGAAAGTCAATACGACGGATACCTTGCCGAATACACCGTCTGTATCTGAACAGCGCCGTGCGGCAGAACAACCAGCGCAATAAATTCCAGACAGATCAGGAAAAGCTCACTTCGGTGGGCTTTTTTTTATTGCATTTTCGAGGCAGTTTTCCTATTGTCATAGACCAGCGATTTATTTAGAAAACATGCACATGTTACTTAGCAATCTGGAATCTGTACCGGGACATACCATTCGCCAGCAAATTGATGTGGTGTACGGCAGTACCGTACGCAGCAAACATGTCGGACGTGACTTATTGGCCGGCCTGAAAAATATTGTCGGTGGTGAGCTTACCGCCTATACCGAACTGCTGGAAGAATCCCGTCAGGAAGCCATGAACCGCATGATTGAAAAAGCCCATAGTATGGGTGCCAATGCGATTGTCGGCATTCGTTTCTCGACCTCTAATATCGCCCAAGGTGCTTCTGAACTCTTTGTTTATGGGACAGCCGTAGTCGTTGATCCGATCATGCCGAAATTGCCCGACCCTTTTCCGCAGGCAGATTAAAGCATGGATGGTTTAATTCTCCAGATCATCATTTTTGCCATTCTGTTTAGTGTTGGTTTCGGTTTTGGACGTTATAACGAAGGTAAACATTTTCGTTATCTGGATGAACAGGAACAACGTCTGGCCTATATCCGGGTGAACAATAGCCGCTTCGTTGTGTCTGAATATTCCGGACAGATGATCAGCAGCAATGTGGTCATTTCCCATGATTATTTTAAATATGCGATTGCCAATGTACAGAATATACTTGGTGGTCGTCTGACCAGCTATGAAAGTGTAGTAGAACGTGCAAGACGTGAAGCGATTGTACGTTTAAAACTCGAAGCCGAAAAAATCGGGGCGACTCAGATTATGGGTATTCGGCTCAGCACCACTGAACTCGGTATGCAAGGTGGCATGGTGGAAGTCTTTGCTTATGGCACTGCAATCCAACAACCCGCTCAATCCGTTTAAACATCGGTTCAAAAAAAAATTTATCGAGAGGATCACGCCTGCTGCGCGATCCGCGCAGTCAAATTAGTTCGACACCTTTAGGAAGAAATGTCGTAGAGGAAATAACTGAGGCTGATACTCAGGCCGGTGCAATCTTCTTTATTGCAAACGGTTCTGTGCTAGGATCTTGAGAAGTCAGCAAAACAAATATAAATGGCATGATGCAGCTTCTTCAATCTATAAAAACGGCACTTCAATCCCGTCTGTATTTCTTTATTATTTTCCCAGCCATCATTGGATTTTATCTGGTTTTACAGACAGTCACCCCTTTGAGCTGGTCAAGCTGCCTCTTGATCAGCTGGAATATCGCGATTTACGCTTATTTATTATTGACCATAAAAAAACTCTGGCGTATTGATCATGCTCATATTCTGCAACGCGCCATGCAACAGGATGCCAGCAAATGGATCATTCTGTTTCTGGTGATCATCACCCTGATCATGTGTTTTATAGCGATTATTATTGAAATTAATCATTTAACCAAAGATACCACCATCCGAACCGGTCATTTAATCTTGTCAGTTCTGACCATTATTTCAGCCTGGTTCTTGATGCATACGATTTTTGCAATTCATTATGCACATGACTTTTATTTGGCGCTCGACAAACAGCAACAAGGTGGACTGGATTTCCCCAATACCACCAGACCGACTTATCCGGACTTTCTATATTTTAGTTATATTATCGGGACTTCTGCGCAAACTGCAGATGTATCCATTACTTGCCAATCCATGCGGGTTCTCAATACCCTACATTTGCTTTTGGCCTACGGATTCAATACCACCATTCTGGCCATCAGCATTAATGTGACGGCAAACTTTATCAGTAATTAAGCTGGGTTTCTTAGATAGTGGCAGTACACTGAAAATGGCGATCTACCGCCCAAATGACTACCACCACCCAGGTGTATACATGACCAGCTTTTAAATTAGGTCAATCACACTTTTTGATTGCTTCAAGCGGTGAGACCCTTACGCAATTCATCTTCGACAATGCTGAGTTCAATTTCACTAAATTTACGAATCTCACCTTCAGCATGCTTTTCTAGCATGCCACCCAGCAAAGGCACTTTGACTTTGACTGTCCAGTTTAGCTGGAACTGGATCTGGTCTTCATCTCCGGTAACTGCACGCTGACAAATGGCCTCGATCGGCAAGTTCGCACCGAGTTGTACCGTCGAAGTCATTTCATTCAGATCGCTAACATCGGTACGCTGCAAACGGAATGCATCTTTGAGTAATTTTTTTGCGATATCAGGAATATTAACATCCAGATTATAAGCGCGTTTCAGGGTATACATATGCCCCTGCTTTTCCGAAACCAGGATTTCCAAGTTTTGCGCAGGAATTCGATGGCAAACTGCCTCATGCAAACGAATATCATTGGCCAAACGCTTAAATTCATCAATAGACACGCCATTGATAATTGCTTTCACGGTGAACTGATGTGCCATGCTATTTTTTCCTTATTTTTATTACGATATTCGCCTATGCCACTCTCGGCTGATGCGAATAAAAATCAGATACAGAGATGACTCTGCAATTTATATCAACTTTATAGCGGATGTCATTATTCTTTTATCGGGAAATACCGGCAATCCGGTCAATGTTTGCAACATAGTTTTACTGAAAGCTGTGCTTGTCCACAGCTGATCTGTAGCTGCGCTTTGCCATAATAAATCACAGCATGAAACTCATCGGCACCATCGTCCAGACCGGAAACATAGTATTCAGTTCCAGCTGGGAAAGCCTGCAGCCAGTCAGCCTTATAAAAATCAGAGATAGAATCAAACTGCAAATACAGTTCAGGCTCAGCTTCGATCTTCATCGCCAGTGCAATAAACTTCTGTAATTTTGCTTGATGAAAATCAATGATCATAGTATTTCTGCCTTTTTAGTCCGGATCATTGCTCGCCAGACTTCGTACATTTTAAATGACTATTTCGAGGATACGACTCGCGAGTTTTGAGGTTTTTCTAGCGCAAGATTATGGCTTAAAGGAGATAAATTATATGGGCTATTTCCGCCAAGGGGCAGAAAAAATCTGAGCTAAGGCATGAGATACCTTTTCTGAATTACAATGGCTTAAGTACATAGCCTGAGATCTTCAATCGTACAGAATGACTGAAAGTTGTGTTCTAAGCACAGTCAGAATGCAAAAGTTCCCTGCGGATTTCCTGCCGGTGCTCTTCTCCAAAACGGTCGACATGTGCATAGAATACGCCATAGCGACCGACATAATATTCCAGTGACTGATCATAAAAATTCCAGAAAATAGACCATTCGCCTAAGTCCATCTGACGAATCTGGGTGCCACTGTGCATCGGCATTTTTTGTAATAGTTCTTGCTGTAACTGTTCGGCCTGTGCCCGATTCTCAATATGCACCTGCCGTTGAAAGAATAGCTGTGCCACATCGTCAAACAGTTCCAGTTCATAAGCATCCACCAGATGTACTTGCTGCTCTTGCTCGATGACCTCTTGCTCTGTCATGCTGGAAATCTGTGCCGGTTTTTCTGGACGCTGACGCGCCAGATGGCGCTGAGCTTTATAGATCTTTCTGCCGACGATCCAGGCAGCATTCAACATGAATAAAACACATAACAGGAGCAGTAATTTCAGCATGGTGGATGATCTCATGTGACTAATTTTATTTTTATGGTTATAGGATCAAGATTCATTTGAATAGTCCCTTTTGACCCAGCATACGTCTATTTTTTATACAGTGCAAACTTGAGGCTTATTTTTACTATTTATCTTCTCTGCTTGCTCATTTTACCCAGATTCGAACTTCGATTTATTTAAAAATTGATTTACTTTGATTTTTTATTTTTAACTCCCTAATGAGATTCAAGAACTTGAGATAAACAAACAGGACAAATCAGCAACAGAACAGATCTTCACATGGATAAATCACGGAAAATATTCTCAAAAAACTACAATATTGTTCTGTTTTTTACCCTCTTCTTTTTTATCAAATAAACCTTCCCTATAAATGTTCGAGAAAATGAATAATATTATGATTCGTGAAGGGAGGGTCGAAGATATACCTCAAATTATTCAGGTCATTCATGACAGCATTCAGTCCTGTGTACTGGATCATCAGCGTGAAGAAAGCAAAATTCAAACTTGGCTAGAAAAGTTTGATCATGCCAGCCTGATTGTCGATATGCTGTATAACGATTGCTGGGTTTATCTCATATATGACAAGGTCGTCGGATTCTTATTGGTCAGTGATGCTGGAGAAATCCGGATGCATTATGTGGCCCAACACTGCCAAAGACTGGGGTTCGGCACCGAGTTATTTCAACAAATGCATCGCACTTTATTAAAGAAAAAAATTCATCAGATTGAAATACAATCTACCCAAACTGCCTTAAGTTATTATCAGCACTGCGGCTTTCATCCACATTCTGCCGAGTCAGAAGATGAATCGCGCTATCTGTATAAATATGTTTTTTAATCGACCTCTTTTTCAATTTTTAACTGATCACGTCCTGCCTGTTTAGCGGCGTAGAGCTGCACATCTGCCGCTTTCATCAATTCATGAATATCTGCATAGCCATGGTTTTGTTCAACCCAGGCCGCGCCCATACTAACCGTAACATAATCTTTTGCATCTGGCCGATTCAGATGTTGCATACGCTGTTCCCGAATCTGGTTTAACACATTTTCCAGATTTTTCAGGGCAGTTTGCACCGGCATTCCAGTGAGCAGAATCGCAAACTCTTCACCACCATAACGTGCCAGATAGCCAGACCGTGGCAAAGTAGCTTGAATAATCCTGACCAGATTTTTCAGGATTTCATCTCCTTTTAAGTGGCCATAGTAGTCATTATAGTTTTTAAAAAAATCGACATCGAGCATGGCAAAAATCAAGGTATGTTGCGGCTGCTGTTGGGTCTGCAAAAACTGCTGCTGGATTTCATGATTTAAGGCACGCCGGTTAAAAGCCCCGGTCAATGCATCAAGATTCATCTGCTGTTCCAGTTTGGCATTCACTTCACGCAGCTGCTGAGTGCGTTCTTTGACTTTTTGATCGAGTGAATCGTTGAGCGCGATCAGGTTCAGGTTTAGCTGTTCAGTCTCATAAGTTTGATGTGCATAATGTCTGGACTGCTGAAACATAATTAGTAAGGCATAGATACTGGTTGAGATAAAGAACAGATGCGTGGTTTTAATTACATTGATCAGCAATAGATAATCATTCAAAAAAGTTAGACAGAGGAAAATAATTGCAATCAGATTTAAACGCGAATAATGCTCTTTATAACGTAAGGTCTGATAAAAACCGTAAATAAAATTACCGATGATGACCAAGGCAAAAATTGCACTAAATAGGGCCAGACGTTCAAATATCTCAGGAGGTGAAAATAGGGTGAAAGTAATGTTAAAGACCAGTAAGGCCACTGCGATATAATAAATCACCGGATTTAGATAGCGCCGGTTAAACAGATGCATATAGCTGAGAAAAAAGAAGGCAGCAATAAAAGTAAACAGATACTCTAAGCGGGTTCCCCACAGCCAGTTGATATTGGTAAATACCGAATAGGCATAAGGTGCAGAAAACAGGTTATGCAGGGCTAAAAAGACAATAAACCAGCCAAAAACAAAGATACTTTTACTGTTACGTTCTCGTGATCCCCTGAATACCGAAAATAGAATGGTAAACACCCCCACCCCAAGTACCGCGCCGCACACCATGGCAATACTCATCATGAGCTGCTGGAATTGGCGATTGATGGTACCTGCAACGCCAATCTGCATCGGTCGCTCGAGACCGCCATGCAAGTGGGTATAATTTGAAGCCTGAATGCTTAAGGTAATATATTCAGTATCTGGAACAAAATAGCCAATACGCGGTGCTTTTTCAGTCACCTGTTTTTCAGGTGTAGTACTGATTTCCCCGAGCCGGACAATAAACTGTCCGTTGACATATACCCGATAGGCGCCGTATTGGGTCGGAATCCGAATTGCGATGCGTCGCCCGAGAAATTCTTTCGGAATTTTAAAATAGCCAATAAAGGTACCATAGCCAGAATTTGAACCCGCCAGAGTTTTAAAAGAGGCTGGCAATTCAACTGTTTTTGACTGCAGTACAGGACTGGGCTGAATAATAAACTGGCTCGGATAAAACAGCCATTTTCCCTGCAAAGGACTCGTACTATGTTCGGTAAAATGGACTTCAGTAATATGGTCGTGAGATTGCTGCTGAAATGACGGCGAAGGGAGTTCATCCTGAGCGATTGCTGAACTTACGATGCAAGTCATCCAGCTCAAGACACAGACAAATACGAAAAAACAGACATTCCTTATCAAGTTATGCAAATACGTTATATCTCAAAATAATTCTTTATTATTCTTATAATCTACAAGGAATATTTTTGATTTCAAATCTTTTTAGATGTTTTTTGTAGCGTCTCCGGCACAGTCTATTTTGAAGCGACTGTACCAGAACCATCATACATTTTTGAATAAAAAGTATATTTTATATTCAGCCAGTTAAATCATTTTAATCACGTGTTTTTACGTCAAACAATTCAATTTCAAAAATCAGGTTGGAATTGGCCGGAATGACTTTACCCATTTTGCGTTCGCCATAGGCCAAATGTGCAGGCACCATCAGTTTACGCTTACCGCCAATTTTCATTCCTAGAATACCCTGATCCCAACCTTTGATCACACGACCGGTACCAATGACAGTTTCAAAATAATTACCACGGTCAATAGAAGAATCAAACTTGGTTCCATCTTCCAGCCAGCCGGTATAGTGCGTGGTAATTAAGGCACCTTTTACCGCTTCTTTACCTTCGCCTACTTTTAAATCAATAATTTCAAGTTCGTTGATCATGGTTATTTACCTGAGAGGAGCATAAAATTCAAAGCTCAGTATAAACTGGATTGCTCTGTTTTTTTAAGCTTGGGACATTGATGGGTTAAAAGCTGAGTTCCTGAATATTCTTATCATTGAGTAAATACTGGGTTAATTCTTGATGATTCTTGGCCGATCCCATCAGAATCCAGCGTCCGACAATCTGTTGATCAATTTTTTTTTGTGAGGAATGCACCACTTTTAACTCATAACGTTTAAATAACATTTCGTAGTGATCGGAATCATTCTGATCGAATGGGCAGACGATTTCATAGCTGCGTTCCTGATTCAGAGATTCGATACCGCGCTGGACATACATCAATAAAACCAGCACCGCCATGACAATAAAAGTAGCCCAAATACTTAAGAGTTCATAGCCTGCACCGACCGCCATGCCGAGTGCGGCTGTCATCCAGATCGTGGTTGCGGTGGTAATTCCAGAAATACGGTTATCATCTTTCAGGATAACACCAGCGCCCAGAAAACCCAGCCCAGTCAAGACATTGGCGGCCAGCCGGTCAGGATTGGCCACGCCTATTTTCAGGGAGATAATGGTAAATAAACAGGAACTCAGACTGACCATAATCATGGTACGCAATCCAGCAGATTTACTGTGATACTCACGCTCTGCACCAATAATTGCGCCAATCGCGACAGCTAGCAGTAAATCATAAAGTTCATGGTACATGGTGCAACCCTGCGTATTCTTATTCCTCAGATATACGCAATTTGAGCTACAGGATACAAGTCCAGACTTGCATCCTTATTTGGCCTTATTGTAACTGTTCCCACTCCACCAGCACCTGGCCCTGATCGCCAATCAAGGTCCATTCACCATCCATCACATTGAGCTGTAACTGCATGGTGCGTTCGCATAACTGTGGCAATGCGTCGGTGGTTGCGGTAGATAACTTCCACACTTCCACATTTTTTAAGATTTTTAATTTGCTGCTGCGCTTATACCATTCATCCACCGCAGAACCATAGGTGACAACTGCGACCTGCTTGCAACGCGCACTGGCCTTTTTGACTTTATCTTCATCCGGGCTACCGACTTCAATCCATTTGACCAGTTGACCGGTCAGATCTTTTTCCCAGAGTGCCGGTTCATCGGTTTCAAAAAGATCCTTGGTAAATTCCAGCGCTTCATCGGCATAGCGTGCATAGGCCAAAATACGCACCATCAAGCGTTCAATGGTTTCTGAAGGATGCAGCGCCATCGTCAGCTGATAGTCTGCATAACGATGCGTATCCATGTCCGCAATATTCAAATCAACCTTATAAATCGTCGCTTTTAACGCCATCACATAATCCTCAAATTTGGCGCCTAGCATATAAGATTTAGCGCTATTTTGCTGAACAGATTTAGGCCAATAATTCATTCAGCGCACTAGAAACAGTACCATTATTTCTCTGGATCCATACGACATTGCATCAGGGCAGTTTCAAAGGCCAGCCAATCCCGTGACTGTTGATAAATCACTTCTACCCGGTTATCAATGCCTTCATCTGCCGACTGATAATTAAACTGCTCAGGATTAAAATTAAAGCTTTTCCAGCCTTGATCCGTATTAAAAATTCCCTTGATTCTGAGCCAGTCTTTTTGTTCACAGAGCAGATCCAGCAGATCATAAAAATTGAATTGCCAGCGTTTTGGCAATTTCCAGCCCGCAACCTGATAACCCTGCGCGCTTTCTACATAATGATAAGGCATTTGCTGAATCACTAAGGGCGTATCTGCTGAACGGGTGATCTGTTGCTGTTTTAACAAAGGCTGAATCTGACGGGCGGAACCCCGATAGTCCTGCTTGATCAGTTCGATATCGAGTTGTCCATGCTCGGTGAACAACCACTGTTGGGCATAAGGTTGATATTCTGTCTGAAGTTGCGTGAGTGCTGCGTGGTCTGCGGTTGTCATCAAGTCAGTATGTGAAATCACCACAATATGCGCTGCCTTGAGTTGGTCTGCGTACAGGTTTTGCTGAGTCCAGTCTCGATCATGCAAACGTGAACCATCTACCACTGTGACCAATGCCTGCATGTTTAAATGACTCTGCCAGTGCGGTTCGGTCAGCTGTTCCAGTAATTGGCCAGGATGCCCCAGTCCGGTAGGTTCGATAAACAGACGATCCGGTTTCACTTCTGACAGCAGGCGTGACAAGGCAATCTGCATCGGCAATTGGCTACTGCAACATAGACAACCACCCAACAGCTCTTTGACCGCATAACCCTGATCTTGCGGCAATAACTGCTGGTCTACCCCAATCTGGCCGAATTCATTCATTAGCACAGCCCAGATTTCCTGTTCCGGTTTTTGCTGTAATAAATGTTTGAGTAGTGTGGTTTTACCTGCACCCAAAAATCCGGAAATGATATGGACAGGAATAGCCTGCGACGCTGACAGAATTTTCAAAATCGACTCTCAAGAGATTGAATAGAAATAGCAATACTCTGCATTATAAAGCACAGTGTGACTTTAAAATGCGTGTTCTTCGCAAACACGGCGTGAAAATCACAGAGATAAAAATTAATGGAATGATCCCAAATTACCAATTTTCTATGTTAACTTTTATTTCAAATTGGATTCTTGAAATATTCACACACACTTTCATTAAATAAAACTCCGCATAATTAACAGAAATAAAACAACTTTCTCAGTTTTGTATCTGCTGGGTTATTCCCTGCGTGTCGCTTTTGTTAATTGATTTGCTCAGTAAAATTTCAGTGCTTAGGATGGGCATCTGTCGAATTGATGTGATGGTCAGCTCGGCAGATTACATGACATGAATAAAAGGATGCCAAAAATGAAATATGCACAAATCTTACTTGCCACTACGCTTACTGCTGCTGCAGCCACCAGTTTTGCTGATAGTAAAACTACAGATGCGAAAACCACCACTGCAGAAGAAAAAGTGATTGTGACTACCCAGGAATTACCTGAATCGAATGCTCCTGTTGCAGGCGCATCTGCAGAGCAGCCTGCTGCCTCTGAAGCTGCTGCGGAAACTACGACACCTGCAAAACCTGCTGCACGTTAAGTGATTGAACAACTCGTTTAATCCTTCAATGAAGATATCAGGGACAGTAATTCTCCAGTAGGCTTTGTCCTATACTGCCCCCGATATTATTCTATGCTGAATCATGCTTGATGCTGGTTCAGCATTTTTATTGCATAAAATCTATTTATCACCATAGTCAAAACTGATCATAGAATTAATACAGGCTATCAAATTTTTATTATTTTTATAATTAAAATCAATTATTTATTCAAAAACCACCTATTTCAATCCAATATTATCCATATACTTAAGCTACTATTGCCTAACTTGTTTCTGGCTTCTAACTGTCCCTTAATAGCATCAAATGCAAGTCGATTGAGTGGACATTCGCTATGAGCAATACTAATTACACTACTGAAGTGGCAATCCTTGGCGCCGGCCCTGTCGGCTTAACCATTGCCAACTATCTGAGCAAGCAAGGCGTAGCTGTCACGATTGTCGAGCAACTGGATAGTTTGATTGATTATCCACGTGCGATTGGAATCGATGATGAATCCTTACGTACCATTCAATCTTTGGGTTTAGTCGATCAAGTCTTACCGCATACCACTCCGAATCATGCGATGCGCTTCTTGACGCCTAAAGGTCGCTGTTTTGCAGATATTCAGCCTTTAACACGTGAGTTTGGTTTCTCGCGCCGTAATGCCTTTATTCAGCCACAAGTCGATAACGTCCTACTGCAAGGCTTAAAGCAATATAAAAACACCCAAGTGCTATTTTCTCGTCAATTGACCCAGTTTAGTCAAGATGCTGACGGCGTAACACTCAATCTGCAAAATAAAGAGGGCGATGCAGAAACCATCCGCGCTCAATATCTGATTGCCTGTGATGGCGGTAATTCATATGTGCGCCGCAACCTGGGCATTGCCTTTGAAGGTGAAACCGTACCGAATCAATGGATCGTGATTGACCTTGAGAATGATCCGCTTGCTACACCACATATTTACTTATGTTGTGATCCGGTTCGTCCTTATGTATCAGCCGCATTGCCACATGGTATTCGCCGGTTTGAATTTATGGTTATGCCGGGTGAAACGCAGGAAGAACTGAGCAAACCGGAAAATATTGCCAAACTTCTTTCTAAGGTTTTACCAAGCACAGATGGTATCGAAGTGATCCGTCAGCGTGTCTATACCCATAATGCTCGTATTGCGGACAAGTTCCGTGTCGACCGTATTTTACTTGCCGGTGATGCAGCGCACATTATGCCGGTATGGCAAGGTCAGGGTTATAACAGCGGTATGCGTGATGCCTTTAATCTGGCTTGGAAAATGGCGCTGGTTGTTCAAGGCAAAGCTGGCCCAGCACTTTTAGATTCTTATCAGATCGAACGTAAAGACCATGCCAAGGCGATGATTGACCTGTCGGTGATGGCAGGTCACGTATTGGCACCACCGAAAAAATGGCAAGGTTTTGTTCGTGACGGCATTGCCTATGCCCTGAACTATATCAAGCCGATCAAACAATACCTGCTGGAAATGCGTTTCAAGCCGATGCCGAAATATCATGACGGCGCACTTTTAAGTAACGGAGCCAAGAACTCTCCGGTTGGCAAGATGTTTATCCAGCCTCAGGTTCAGCTGGCTTCAGGTGAAACCGTATTACTGGATGAAATGATCGGCAATGATTTTGCGATTATTGCCTGGGGTGTCGATCCGAAATGGGGTCTTAGTCCGGAGACGTTGCAACAGTGGAAATCGCTCGGCGTGAAATTCATCCAGGTAATTCCTGCGGTGCAATTGCAAAATAACCAGCGCAAAGAGTATCAAGATGTCATTACCATTGGTGATATCGGCATAGATATCCGCTCCTGGTTTGGTAACACGTCTGAATCCGTTGTAATCTTGCGTCCTGACCGTTTCGTGGCTGCGCTAGCCATTCCACAGTCGATGGAAAGTACCAGCCAGCAACTATTTAAAAAGCTTTACCTGAAATAATATTAGAGTCACTTTTCACCACGCTTCGGCGTGGTTTTTTTATTGTTTTAGATCTCCATATCAAGATATATAGACCGAGGAATTAGACTTGGTATTCCTGAAACCACGGAATATCTTTCAGGGAATCACGGCGAGCCATCTGCTGCAGGAAGGGTTTGAACTCGTCAAATGGCGGTAAAATTATCGCAGAGATCGCGAAAATTAAACAATAAGCCACATAGAGATCCGCCGCCGAGACTTTTTCGCCCAGCAGATAGGGACTGGCCTGCCCGATGCCCTGTTTCAGGAAATCAAATACGGCTGCTTCATTCCCAAAACTTAAACTTCTTCGGTTCTTTTCAATATTTTCTGGCGGTACCTGCAAATTTTTTATATCGATATATTCGGTGAGGGGCCCATGACAGAAAAACATCCATTTCAAATACGCCCCACGCTTCGGATCATTCAAAGCAGGTGCCAATCCTTTGTCAGAATACTTATCTGCCAGATAGATAAAAATGGCGGCCATTTCTGAAATGACGACCTCCTGATCCACCAGACAGGGAACTTTTCCCATCGGATTCATCTGAGTATACGCCTGCTGATGCATATGCTCATAGGCAACTTCCACCTGCTCAATCTGATCTTCAATCTGCAATTCTTTCAGCAAAGGCAACAAGGTCAAGCCACGTGATTGTGGGTTGTTATAGAGCTTCATCATCCTGCTTCAACCGGTTTTTATTGTTAGAGGTTCAGTATAAAGTGATTTGCAGTCCCGATTTAAAAGGATGTGCTACAGATCATTTCTGTCGCACGGCTTTTTAGATGGGCAGATTGAAGGTTTAAATATTAAAAAAGATCCACACAAAACTTTTCTTTTAATACTTTCAAAATCAGATCAATCACCACATGTTTTTGATCCTTGCGATAATTGGCATACAGTCCAATCATCGGTAACGGTTCTAGGGTCTTTTTCACCACAATATTATCGCCGAGCAATGGAATCACAAGGCTGGCACCAGACTCCAGCCCACGCCCATTCTCACCAGATTGACATTGAGCAGAATATTGGTGGAATACTGCACCACATTTACCTTTAATTTGGACTGCTTAAAAAAATCCTGAATCAGCTTATGCAGTTGCGGTGAGGACTGCTCATCACTAATCACAAAGTCCTGATTTTCAAAACCCTTGATACTGACATAGGGCAAGGCCGCAGCCGGGGAATCTTTCGGCACGATCAGGGTTAAAGGCTCATCAAAAATGCGGATCGAATCAAATTCACTCAACTGCCCCGGATATCGGGTAAAGGCAATGTCGATCTGTCCATTTCTTAAGGCACTAAACTGTTCTGCATCGGTCAGACTATGAAACTGTGCTTTCAGTTCAGGAAAATGTGCGCGGATATTCGGCATGATATAAGGAAAGACTTTCATTTCCGCGACCGGGACAAAACCGATATTCAGCTGGTCCTGCTGCGCATTGGCGATCTGTCTGGCAGTCTGAATGGCGCGCTCTGCATGCTCAAGACTCAGTAAAGCTTCTTTTAAAAACGCCTGTCCAGCTTCAGTTAGCCCGACCTTACGGTTATTCCGCTCTAGCAACTGTACGCCAACCTCACGTTCCAGATCCTTGATTTGCTGGCTCAATGAAGGCTGTACCGTATTTAATTTTTCCGCGGCACGGGTAAAGTTCAGTTTCTGCGCCACCGTAACGAAATAACGTAAATGCCTTAATTCCATTTTATAACTCCAAACTTGCCGGGCGCTTATTTTGCTTTTTGGCAACATACTGACGATAAACCAATATCGTCACAATGACGAGTGCGGCACTCAAAACATAAGTAGTTTCAAAGCCCCAATAGGCAATCAATACCCCCATGGCTACGGAACCGATCGCTAAACCCAGATCAAACAGGGTAAAGAAGGTTGAAATCGCATGTCCCATACGCTGTTTGTCGACCGACTGAATGGCCAAGGTCTGCAAACATGGGAATAGTGAACCATAACCGATGCCAATAAACACTGCCGACAACCATAATATCCATTGATTGGAAATCAGACTGACAATCACCAGACCAATGGCAAAGAAAATAAATGAAGGATAAATCACCGCACTGGGTCCCTTACGGTCATAAATCTTTCCAACCCAAGGTCTGACCAGCAACATGGATGCTGCAAATACAATAAAGAATACGCTGGTATAGCCCAAAAGCTGCTTGGTTTCACTAAATGCAGTAATAAAACTCATGATGCCCGAGTAGGCAAAAGCGGTTAGTAAAGCCACAAAACTTACCGCCAGAACTTTGACTTCCAGAATATCCTGCAAGCTCAAGCTGGTTTTTTCTGTGCTTATAGCTTCAGGTTTTGGTAACTCTGTGATTTTGAGCATCCAACAGAAAATGAGCCCCAAAGAAATGATAACGGCAAGAATGCCAAATAAGACTTTGAAGCTGGTGAACTGAATTACGGTCAATGCCAGCAAGGGCCCAAAAACCACACCCAGATTGGTCGACATGACGAAATAGCCCATGCCCTCACCTTTGCGCTGTTCAGGAATAAATTCATTAGCGACGGGTACTGCCACCGTGGTCAGAATACTGAACCAAATACCATGTAAAAAACGCACCAGCAACAGCGACCACATGCTATCTACCAGCAAATAACTAAAGGAAAATAAGGCAAAAATCACGCCTGCACCGCGCATCGAGATTTTCTTGCCGAGCTTTTCGATGATCATGCCGGAAAATGGCCGAACCGCAATCGAAGAGGCCAAAAATAGCGTCAGCGCCAGACCCGCTTCTTTTACCGAACCGCCCAGATCTTTCATGATGTAAATCGGCAAGATGGTCAGTAAGGCAAAATAATAAACAAACAGGAAAAAATTATTGAATAAGCACAAGATAAATGAGCGATTCCATAACCGCTCAACGCTAACTGACATAATCACCAACTCTTAAAATTTGTAGGGAAATAGCACAAACTCAGGCTTGAACAGTGACCGGATGCAAGGCCAACTCGACCAGATTCTGGATATAGTGTTCATCTGGAATCCGGTTGAAAAAAATGATCTGGTAATGAATCGGGCCGTATAAGGTATCCAGCATTAAATCAAAAGGATAATCCGAGCGAATTTCTCCCCGTTCAATCGCTTGCTGAATCAGTTGATGGGTCTGTTGCCGACGTGGCAAGAGATATTGCTGAAAGAACTCACCTGCCAGTTCGCGGTGATTGGCAATCACTACCAGCAAAGCCCGACCGACCGGATGATTCAGTGCCTGAGATAAAGAACCAAGTTGTTGAATGAGATTACTTTTCAGGCTTTTAGAGGCATCCAGCTCAAATACCGAAGCTGTATGCTGTTTGAAAGTGTCCAGCACCAGTTCCGATTTATGTTTCCACCATCGATAAATCGTGGACTTGCCTACGCCGGCACGTGCCGCCACATCTTCAATCGTCAGCTGATGATATTCACATTCTGCCAGCGCATCTGCGACTGCCTGTAAAATGCACTGCTGTCGCCGGGAACTTTTTTCGTAACTGCTCATATTTTTCTACTTAACTTTTAATATTTAAAAATCGAAACGATACGTATCGTTTTATATTGGGGTAAAAAAGGGCAAAGCTCCAGCGAAAAACTTAAATTGAGGCAAAAAAAAGACCTTACTAAAGAAGGTCTTTTCTCAATCACGATTTAACTTAACTCTGTGCAGTCTTTTTATAAATACTACAAGAAGGATGATGATTTTCTTGCAAACGCGCGACTTTACGCTGTTCTGCTGCTTCAAAACGGCAACGTTTCCAATCATTGTCCAAGTTCAAAGCTGGAATCTGTTTTGGTTTACCATTTTCATCCACCGCTACCATGGTGAAATAACAGCTATTGGTATGACGTACTGTTCTCTTTTGAATATTCTGGGCTTCTACACGAATCCCGATTTCCATCGAGGTACGGCCAACATGGTTCACACTGGCCAGGAATGTCACCAGTTCACCGACGTGAATCGGCTCTTTAAAATTCACCTTGTCTACAGATAAGGTCACAACATAACTGCCCGAATAGCGACTTGCACACGCATACGCCACCTGATCCAATAATTTCAGAATGGTTCCACCATGAACATTTCCTGAAAAATTTGCCATATCTGGCGTCATGAGAACTGACATCGTTAACTCTGACTGGTCATCCGACACTGCTGCAATTTGATCTAAAGGGGCCATCGTTTTCTTTGAACTCTTTGAATGACAAGGTTATCGTTTATTATTATAGCGTTTTTAACATGAATAAAATGTTCAATTCGGCAAATGAAGCATCACAATTATTGATATAGAAAATGTATTCATACAGAAAAAAATATATTTAATTGCTTAAAATCTCAGTTAGAAAGTTAAGTGCCAATAAATCAACACTTATTTATCTGGGGCTGATTACATAGCAACTGAGAATTTTTCACTGTTTTAAGCTCTGAACAAAAATAGACCTCTTGCGAAAGTAAAAACCACCTCAATATAGATTTCATGAGATATCAGAAATTAAACCGTTTTTCAGATTCTGAATTTAAACGCCTGGTTGGCGTACCTCGACCAGTTTTTACCGAAATGGTAGATGTTTTAGAAAAAGCAGAATCACTCAAAAAGAAATCAGGTCGTCCTCATACTTTAGATTTAGAGGATCAGTTGTTATTAACGCTCAATTACTTACGGAACTACAGCACTCAACTGGAATTGGCGGCAAATTACCATATCGCTGAAAGCAATGTGAATCGAACCATTAAAAAAGTTGAAGATGCATTAATGAAATCAAGACGTTTTACTCTGCCAAAACGAAGCATTACCACAGCAGACGAAC